>CALPMR020000206.1 GCA_943324725.2 Bordetella parapertussis
ATCGTCGGTGATGCGCTGGGTCGGGGGGGAGGGCAGGGCGACCAATGGCTGGGATGGCGGGCTCAGGGCGACCGCAGTCGTCGCCAGGTTCCGGTTCTAGCGTCAGTTGACCGAACGCCGGTGAACGCCGGACACCCTGGCTGGGCAACAGGAGCCCCCGTGTTCCGTCCCCTCGGCGCCAGCGGCTCACGTGCTGCCCATGGGCTCAGCCGCGTGCCAGCCAGGGAGCCACCAGCTCCACGGCGATCGCCAGGGCGGGAGGCAGCAGATCCGCCTGGTCGAGCAGGCGCCCATCCCGCCCCTGGGCCTGCAGCAGCAGCGGTTGCAGACGCGCCCTGGCGACGCTGCCGAAGGCCACCCCGGCCACACTCCGCTGCAGGGCTGGATCCAGCCGTTGCACCAGGGGCAGGGTGCTCTCGTTGGTGCCCCCCGCCAGCTGCAACGGCCCCGGCGGCGCCAGGGGCGCCACGGCCTCAAGCAACCGCACGGCGGCCCTGGCCGTACCGGCGCCCACATCGCCGCTCATCGGCCGGCCGTCGAGCTGCCAGAGCGGCGCCAGCTCCGCCTGAAGCAGCTGCTCGTGGCGCTGCCAGAGCTCCCGGGCCAGGGCCTCGGGCATGGGCACCGCGGGGTTGACACCCGCCACCGCGGCCGATTCGAGCCCGCAACTGACCGCCAGCCGCCGCAGTGGCACCCCGGAGGAGAGCACCTGGCCCAGCCGCTCGGCGAAGGCCTCGGCGCGGCCGATGCGGGTGTGGAGCTCAACCGCGTCGGGGCGCAGGTCTGCCAGCAGGGCGGCCACCTGGTCGGGGGGCAGGTTGTGATCTCGCTCCTCGATCAGCCCCAGGGGGCAGGCCGGCAGGCAGCGCCCGCAGCCGTAGCAGCGCCCGGCCAGCACGCCGATGCCCGCCTCGCCGGGGGGGCAGGCCCCTGAGCCCGGGGTCGGGGTCGGGATGGCCAGGGCGGGGCAGACCCGGGCGCAGGGCCGGGGGCAGCTGGGGGGACAGCGGGCCGGATCGAACCAGGCCTTGCGGAAGTGAGGATCGGCCCCGTCGCTGAGGCTCAGCATCAGCCAGGGCCGGGCCGCCCCCTGATTTTCGGCCCAGGTGATGCCACGGCGGGCAGCGGCCACCACGGCCGGGTCGGCCGCCAGATCGAGACAGTGAACCCCCGCCAGGCTGTAGAGGCCCGCCAGATCCTCGATGGCAGCGAGGTCCTGATTGCTGGCGCCGCCGATCCACTTCACCCAGCGCCCCCGGGCCAGAGCCTGTTCAGCGGCGAGGGGGGAATGATCGATGGCAAGGGTGGGCGCGCGCGGCCATCATCCCAAGCGCTCAACGAGACCCCTGACGACCCGGCGATCTCCGGGCTGGTTGTGTTGGCCCCTTCCCTGCCTTGATGGGGTCGGATGGTCCGCCTGGGCGAAGGTGTGGCCAAACCTCCGAAGCACAGACTTCGGGTTGATCCAGTCGAAGCCTGCAACCACCGGATACCAGCCACCGCAGTTGGCCGGAGCCGACAGATGGCGGGGCTTCAGCCGCTGCTGCTGGGCAAGGCCTCGCCCCCCTGGTCGGCCCCCAGGGGATCGGAACCTTCCGGAGGCGGCTCCACGTCCCTGAGCCCCAGCCTGCCGGCGAGCCAGGGGGCCGTGACGCCCCCCAGGCCCACCGTGATCAGGATGGTCAGGAACACCAGGCCCTTGAGAGCGCCAGCGGCGGCCACACCCGCCTGGTCGAGCTGCAGGGCGAACAGGCTGGCCACCGCTGCCGTGACGATGCCGCGGGGAGCGATCCAGCTGACCAGCAACTTCTCGCGGGCGTTCAGCGGTAACCCCACCCCCGCCGACATCACCACCAGGAAGCGCAGCAGCATCAGCCCAAAGACACACAGCACGCCTCCGAGCCCCAGCGGGCTCAGTTCCGCCCAGGACACATCGGCCGCCAGCAGGGGAAACAACACCGTGATCGCCAGCATCGCCAGCTGGGAAATCAGGGCCTCGAGAGAACTGGCGGCGTTATCGAGGCGCAGCCCCACCACAACCCCGGCCGTCACCGCCGCCGGCAGGCCCGCCTCGGGCAACAGGGCCTCGCAGCCACTGAACAGCAGAAACAGGGTGCCCAGGGTCAGCTGCAGGGAGAGTCCGCCACTGGCCGGATCGGGGCTGACGGACCCGGCCAGCGGCTCAGCCGGTTCAAGCCGCTCCAGCACCAGAGCCAACACCAGGCCAGCCAGGGCGCCGAGGCCGACGCCGACGCCGAGCCGCATCAACAGCCGCCAGGCCACATCCTGCCAACCACCCAGATCACCAAGGGCAAGCTGCAGCAACAGCAGGGCCAGCACCGCACTCACCGGCTCCAGGATCAGACCCTCCGCTTCCAGCACCCGGCCCAGAAAGGGGCTGAGACGGATCTGACGCACCAGGGGATTGACCACGGTGGGGCCGGTGGCCAGGGCAATGGCACCGAACACCAGTGCCAGCGGCCAGGGCAGACCGGCGACCCAGTGAGCCAGGGCGGCGCCACCGGCCAGGCCGAGCACCGAGCGCACCAGCACCAACTGCAGCACCGAGCGCTGCAGATCGCGCCCCGCCAAGCGCAGATTGAGGCCACCATCGAAGAGCACCAGGCTCACCAACAGGCCCACCAGGGGCTCGAGACCACGGCCCAGCTGGTCGGGCTGAATCCAGGCGAAACCGGCGTGACCGAGCAACAGACCGGTGGCCAGCAACAGGACCACAGCTGGTAGCCCGCTGAGGCGAGCCGCCAACTGGGCAAGGGAACCGGAAAAGAAGGAAACACCCCAGATCAGGGCCAGTCGTCCTTGCAGATCAGCAGCCAACCAGCTGCTCCAGGGGCTGCCAGCGCAGGGCGCGGGACCCACCCATCTCCACGACGATCTTGAGCCGCGGCTCGCGGCGGCAGAGGCCACAGAGCGCGGCCAACTCGGCACTGGAAAGAACCTGACCCTCCAGGAGCCAGAGCAGAACGGGCCCGTCACCATCGAATTGGGAGCCGAGCAGGGGCATCACCCGCTGGACTTCACCCACTGCGGCGCCACGGCCGACGCACTGATGGCCAAGGTGAGGCGGCCGCACCCCATGGAGCTGAAACAGAAAAGCCTCCGGATCACCCAGACCCCGGGCCGAGGTCATCTGGGCCCGGTAGCCGGCGGCCCGGAGCCGGCGCATCAGCCTGGTCTCGGCGCCACCCTCCAGCGGCACATACAGCGCCAGAGCTCCGGAGCGCTCGAGATCCTGGCGAAAACCGCGGCCGGTCAGCAGCAGGGGCATCGGAGCGTCAATCGAGACTGCGCAGGAGTCTGGCAGTCCCGGCGGCCCGTAGGGAGGTGTGATCGGCCATGGGGTACATTGTTGGCTTGTGCTGTTGATCTGTGCCCGTCCGCTAGCCGGGCCTCCAGAGCGCAGCACAGGGGTCGTCATTGGTGACGATCTCTCCAGGCCAGTACGGATGTCAGCAGCAAGGGATTCATTCCTTGTCAATGCCGGCACCGTCGGGAAACTGCCCGTGCCCGTCAGGAGTTCGCTCCCAGCGGTGTCATCGGAGAAGTCCCAGCCCGCTGATTCGCCTTCGCTAGCCCCTGACGATCGAATCCGATCCCCTGGATCTCCGGCTCGATCGTCATCATTGCGATTCCACGAATTCAGCCCCCCGCCGTCCGATTGGTTGCCCCAGGGCTCCGAGCGGCGCCGCCGTCCTCCCCCGTTGGAGGCAGTGGCAGCGGCAGTCCAGCTGGCGTTGTTCTCCCTCCCATGTCCATCGGCATTCTTGGGAAGAAACTGGGCATGTCCCAGTTCTTCGACCCCGAGGGCAGATCCATCCCGGTCACCTTGATCGAGGCGGGCCCCTGCCGCATCACCCAACTCAAAAACCAGGCCACGGACGGCTACAGCGCCGTTCAGATCGGTTTCGGTGAAGTTCGCGAAAAACTCGTGAACAAGCCGGCCCGGGGCCACCTGAACAAGTCCGGCAGCGATCCGCTGCGCCATCTGCGCGAATACCGCGTCGACGGCGTCGATGGTCTCGAACTCGGCAGCGCCATCACTGTGGCGGCCTTCGAAGCCGGCCAGAAAGTCGACGTCAGCGGCGACACGATGGGCCGCGGCTTCTCCGGCCTGCAGAAGCGCCACGGCTTCAGCCGCGGTCCGATGAGCCACGGCTCAAAGAATCACCGCGAACCCGGCTCGATCGGCGCCGGCACCACGCCGGGCCGCGTCTACCCCGGCAAGCGCATGGCGGGTCGCTACGGCGGCAAGCAGATCACCACCCGCGGGCTCGTCATCCTCAAGGTGGACACCGAGCGCAACCTGTTGGTGGTCAAGGGTTCGGTCCCCGGCAAGCCCGGCGCCCTGCTCGACATCCGCCCGGCCAAGCGGGTGGGCAGCAAAGCCGCGAACTGAGGAGGAGAACCATGACTGACTGTGTAATTCGTGACTGGCAGGGCAAGGAGGCTGGCAAAGCCTCCTTGAACCTCAAGGTCGCCAAGGAAACAACCGCCGCCAATCTGCTGCACCGCGCCGTGGTGCGTCAGCTGGCCAACGCCCGCCAGGGCACGGCCAGCACGCTCACCCGCGCCGAAGTGGCTGGTGGTGGCCGCAAGCCCTACAAGCAGAAAGGCACCGGCCGGGCCCGCCAGGGTTCGATCCGCACGCCGCTGCGTCCAGGTGGTGGCGTCATCTTCGGTCCCAAGCCCCGCAGCTACGAGCTGGGCATGAACCGCAAGGAACGGCGTCTGGCCCTGCGCACCGCCCTGATGAGCCGCAGCGGTGACATCACCGTGGTGAAGGATTTCGGCAAAGACCTGGAAAGCCCCAGCACCAAGGAGCTCATCGCAGCTCTGGCTCGCTTTGACATCGCCGCCGATGCCAAGGTGCTCCTGGTGATTGATGGTGCTTCCGATGCCGTCAAACTCTCGGCACGCAATCTCAAGAAGGTCAAACTGATCGCCGCCGATCAGCTCAACGTCTTCGATCTGCTCCATGCCAACAAGCTGGTGTTGAACGAGGAAGCACTCGCGAAGATTCAGGAGGTCTACGGAGATGGCTGAACGTTTTTCAGGCCGGCTGGCGGATGTGATCCGTCGCCCGCTGATCACCGAGAAGGCCACCCGTGCCCTCGAACTCAACCAGTACACCTTTGAGGTGGACCATCGGGCTGCCAAGCCCGACATCAAGGCGGCCGTCGAATCCCTGTTCGGCGTCAAAGTCGTCGGTGTCAGCACCATGAATCCCCCCCGTCGCTCCCGCCGGGTGGGACGCTTCGCCGGCAAACGTGCCCAAGTGAAGAAGGCCGTGGTGCGCCTCGCCGAAGGCAACGCCATCCAGCTGTTCCCTGAGTCCTGAGGGGTCTGAAACGTCATGGCAATCCGTAATTACAGGCCCAACACCCCCGGCACTCGCACCCTGGTCGTCACCGACTTCAGCGAGATCACCGGCAAGAAAAGGGAGCG
>CALPMR020000207.1 GCA_943324725.2 Bordetella parapertussis
GTCACGGTGGCGGCGGCCAGCCCGCTGTTCGCCATGGTGGCCCTGGCGCTGGCCCTGGTGACCCTGTCGGATCGGCGTGATGGTGGTGATGTCGCTCCGGGTTCGGCTCAGAGCGCTGAGGCCGGGGCAGCCGCTGGCAATCCCCAGCGTCGTGGCTCTTCTTTCCGCCTGTCCCTGAGCCCGCGGATTCGGCGAACCCTGGGTGGGGGCTCCAGCGCCCTGCCCCCTGAGGATCAGGTGTCGGATGAGCGGCCGGATCAAGCATCCCTGCCCCGCCAGAAGCGAAAGTGATGGAAGCTGCCGCTGGCTTTCCGCCAGCCTGTGGCCGCGGCTTCGCTCGGAGGCCGCCTGCTCTGGCAGCGCTCGCTTTGACCCCGGATTGTTCTGATCTGATCTGGCTTGTTCTGATCCGACATCACGGACCTGTCTGCAAAGACCGGCCTCTTGTCGTTTTCAGACACGTCTTGCCTGGATCACGCTTTGGTGGGCGCGCCCGGCGGTCTTTCCGCTAAGGCCTGGTCGTGCTGCGATCGGATGAAGTGGCGGCGGAGCGGTCGCTGCTCTCGGTCCCGCGGGGTTCATCGGCACTGGCCCAGTCCGCATCCCAGTAGCTGACGCCGTTGAGGTCAAAGGGGCGGCCGTCGAGTCGCTGGGCCTCCAGCGAGGTGTTGGCCATGCCGGTGATCAGTCCCCCCAGCTCCATCGGCCCGAGATCGGTGCGCAGATCCTTGCCCCCGGCCAGCAACAGGGCGGGCAGTCGCACGACGTTCTGGGGTTGGGTGAGTTTGCGGAACAGGGCCTTGAGGGCCAGCTGCTGGCGCTCCATCCGGCCGAGATCGCCGGTCTCGTCATGGCGAAAGCGCAGGAAACCCTCGAGATCGCGGCCTTGCAGGGTCTGGGGACCGGGCTGGAGATCGATGAACAGACCCTGGCTGCGGTCGATGTAATGCATGCGCTTGGGCACATCGACTTCAATGCCCCCCAGCTGGTCCGCCATGCGACGAATGGCGGAGAGGTTGACCACCATGTGATGTTGAATCGGGCGATTCAGATGGTGGGCAACTTCCTGTTTGATCGCATCGGCTCCTCCCAGGCTGTAGAGAGAGTTGATCTTGAGCGGTCCGTAGCGCTCCGCTTCCACGTAGGTGTCACGCGGGATCTGGGTGATGTGGGTGACACCATCCTCGACATGCAGCACGGCGATCACATCGGTGTTGCCGCCGCCGACGTCGGTGCCCAGCAGCAATAGATTCTGATCGCTGATGCCGACGCTCCAGGCGGAGAAGGGGTTGCTGAAGGCACTGGTGCCTTCGCCGGGTTTCTGGCTGGTGATCAGGTCGGCCAGGGGTTTGGCGAGCACCAGCCCTCCCCCCAGACCAATCGTCACGGCCAGCAGCAGGGAGAATCGGTGCGGGCGCCTGGAAGAACGGCGCGCCTGACGTTGGATCGCGGGACTGCTCATTGCTCCGACGCTAAGGCAGGGCTGAGAACCAGGTGGTTCATTGTGAGACGCTTCCGCAATGGGGCTGCCCGGCAGGGGGCGGGCACGGCGCTGCGAGCAGCTGAGCCGCGGTGCGCCTGCAGGGGCTGGTGGTGCCCCAGCTGGTTCACCAGAGTGCCGGGGCTGGTCATCAGGTTGGCTCTGCTCACAGCCGCAGCGGTTCGCCGGCACGCAGGCCGGCCTGCACCCGCCAGAGCTCGGCATAGGCGCCGCCCCGCTGCAGCAGCTCGTCGTGGCTGCCGCTTTCGACGATCCTGCCCCGCTCCATGACGATGATGCGGTTGGCATGGCGCACCGTGCTGAGGCGGTGGGCGATCACCAGGGTGGTGCGGCCGGCGGTGATCTGCTCGAGCGAGCGCTGGATGGCGGCCTCGGTTTCGTTGTCGACGGCGGCCGTGGCCTCATCGAGGATCAGCACCGGCGGGTTCTTGAGAATGGCGCGGGCCAGGGCGATCCGCTGCCGCTGGCCGCCCGAGAGGCGCTGACCCCGCTCCCCCACCACCGTGTCGTAGCCATGGGGAAGCGCTGCGATGAAGCTGGCGGCTTCGGCCAGCTGGGCCGCCCGTTCGATCTCCGGGCGCGGGGCGTCAAAGCTGCCGTAGGCGATGTTCTCCGCCACCGAGCCATGGAACAGAAACACCTCCTGACTGACCAGGCCGATGCAGCGGCGCAGGTCCTGCAGGCGCAGGGCGCTGATCGGCTGACCATCGAGCAGAATCTGGCCCGCTTCGAGCTCATAGAGACGCAGCAGCAGCTTGACGATGGTGCTTTTGCCCGAACCGGTGGCACCGACGATGCCGATCGTGTCTCCGGCCGGCACCTCCAGGTTGAAGTTGCTCAGCAGCGGCGTGCGGCCGGCATAGGCGAAGTGCACAGCTTCAAAGCGCAGCTCCCCTGACACCTGCTTCAGGGGCAGGGGGCGATCACCGGAGGGAATGGCGATCGGCGTGTCCAGCAGGTCGAGCACCCGCCGGGCTGAGGCCATCGAGCGCTGGTAGTCATCGAGGGTCCGGCCCAGGGTGGTGAGGGGCCAGAGCAGCCGTTGGGTGATGAAGACCAGGAAGCTGTAGGTACCGATGGCCAGACTGCCTTTCCAGGCCTGCAGCCCACCGATCACCAGGATCGCCAGGAAAGCGAACAGGATGGCGAAGCGGATCAGCGGGATGAAGGCGGCCGATCGCCGGATGGCGCGGCGATTGCTGAGTCGGTAGTCATCGCTCTGGTCCGTCAGTCGCCGCAACTCCCAGTCTTCGGCGGCGTAGCTCTTGATTGTCAGCATGCCGCCGAGGTTGTTCGTCAGTCGGCTGGCGAGATCGCCGGCGCGTTCGCGGACTTCGGCATAACGGGGGGCGAGGCTGCGCTGGAAGCGCAGGGAGCCCCAGAGAATCACCGGAATCGGCAGAAACGAAACGCCGGCGATGGTGGGGGAGAGGGCCAGCATCATCAGGCCCACGGCCACCACGGTGGTGATCAGCTGCAGGATTTCATTGGCGCCATGGTCCAGGAATCGCTCCAGCTGGTTGATGTCGTCATTGAGGACGGTCATCAGTCGGCCGGAGCTGCTGGCTTCAAAGAAGGCCATCTCCAGGCGCTGGAGATGGTCATAGGCCTCGATCCGCAGTTCGTGCTGCACGGTCTGGGCGAGGTTGCGCCAGAGCAGGCCGTAGAGATATTCGAACAGGGATTCGGCGCTCCAGACCAGGAACGACACGAAGGCCAGCAGTGTCAGCTGGCTCGGCACTGAGCTGTAGCCCAGCTGGGAGAGCCAGGAGGTCTGCTGACGGGCGACGACATCGACGGCCAGACCGATCAGGACCGGTGGGGCCAGATCGAAGAGCTTGTTGACCACCGAGCAGAAGCTCGCCAGGCGGATCGTGCGGCGATGGGGCCGGAGGCGACTCAGCAGCCGCTCCAGCGCCGCTGCGTCAGGGGAGCCGATCGGGTTGAGCCGGGGGGTGTTCAAAGGGGCGATGGGATCACCAGCGATTGCCACCGCCACCGCCACCCTCGCCACCGCCGTAGCCACCACCACCACCATTGCCACCGCCGCCGTAGCCGCCGCCGCCATAGCCGCCGCCGGAACGGCCACCACCGCCACCGGAGCGTCCACCGCCACCGCCATAGCCACCGCCGGAGCGACCACCGCCGCCACCGCCACCGCCGCCACCGCCACCCTCCCGGGGCGTGGCTTTGTTGACGCGGATCATGCGGCCCATCCACTCCACATCCTGGAGATCATCGATGGCCTTCTGCTCGGAGGCATCATCGGCGAGCTCGATGAAGGCGAAACCGCGTTTGCGACCGGTTTCACGGTCGAGAGGGAGGCTGCACTGGCGCACTTCGCCGTACTGGCCGAACAGATCGAGAAGGTCTTCGCGCTCGGACTGGAACGAGAGGTTGCCGACGTAGATGGTCATGAACTGAAGCCTGGAACTGGAGAAGATCGGTGAGGATTCGTCCGATGCCGGGCTGTCCCAGGCAAGGCCAGTTGAACGGTGAAGCCGAAGATCGAAGCCTGGAGGGGTGTCGAATCCTGGTGGGTCACGGCGGGCTGGGCGTGCCGAATGGAGCCTGAACACCTTGGAATGGCGGCCAGCTTACAACTCAGACCTGTTCAAGACATGGCTCCAGCCAGGGTTGGGATCTCCAGCTGCCACTCTCGGCTGCGAGCGGAGCCGAGGCTGACGCCGCGTCCATGCATGGAGAACCTTGAAGCGCAGTGGAAGCAATTTTGAAGAACGTCTCGCCAGGGCCCAGACTGAGGCATTGTCAGGAAATCCTGATCCCTGCGATCCCCGTGATGACGGCCCCCGTGTTTTGGAGCCTCGCCTGGAGCGAGGACGGAGAGCTTGCTCCCCAGGATCTGTTCGACGTGCTGCAGACCATGGTCGGCAGTGAAGGGCTGGAGGTCCAGGCCTCCTTGGTGGCCGCCGTTGAGCGGCTGGGCGTGATGCAACTGAGTGTGGCGTCCTCGGTTGAAGTCACCCAGCTCTGTGCCTGATCCGCCGCGGGGCGCTGCCTGGTGGCGGGGCTGGAGGCCCTCAGATCGGGTAGCGCCGGGCCGTGGCCTGACGACAGTCAGTGCGGGCTGTGTCGAGGCTGCTGCCACTACCGATGCGATCGGCCACGCAGCCGCAGGCGAAGTCAGCCATGCCGGCGGGAGGGGTCTTGCCGGACTGGGTCATTTCGCTCTCGAAGGCCGACAGGCAGAAGGCCTTGACGATCGAGCCCATGCCCGCATCGGCCCCGGCCGGTCGTCCCAGGTCGGTGCCGATCGGTAGCGCGGCCACCATCAGCAGAACAGTCGGAACGATCGCGGAGTGCCGGGACAGCTGGTCGCGAACCATGGCAAACAATCGGGATGAGGGTTTCAAACGGTGAGCCGTGAGATCTGCAATTCCCGGTTCATCACCTTCAGGCGCTGAAGATCGCTGAAGACTTCCTCGGGCATCCCCTTGGGCAGATCGACAGTGCTGTGGGCGTCAAAGATGCGGATGCGTCCGATCGAGCGACCGGTGATGCCGGCTTCATTGGCAATGGCGCCCACGATGTTGCCGGGTTTGACCCGATCGCGCCAGCCCACCTCAATGCGGAAGCGCTCCATGTGGGCCTCGGGCGGGCCATCCTGGCGATCGGGGAGGACGCGGCGTGCCCCGCCGCCATCGCGATCGCCGCGCTCCCGATCGAAGCCGCCGTCGCGGGATCCCTCCCGGGAGGCGGGACGGGGGGACGTCCAGCGCTCTTCTCCTTGCTGCAGCAGTGGTTTGCTGCCGAGGCTGAGGGCCAGGGCGGCCACGGCCAGTTGTTCACCGCTGCAGCCCTTTTCCTGACAGACCCGCTGCACGATCTCAGCGAGCAGGGCCAGTTCCTCCTCGCTGCGCCCCTGGCCCTCGAGGCCCTGGGTGAGGCGTTCGCGCAGGCGGTCGA
>CALPMR020000208.1 GCA_943324725.2 Bordetella parapertussis
ATCAAAGCGCTCGCACGAGCTCTAGCAGCAGCAGTAGCGAGGCTTCGTCTCAGCAGCTCCAGAAATATTACACGAAACTACTACTAGAATCCAATTTTAACTATGCGGCCTTAAGCGCAGCCAAGGCGGGAGAGATCCGGGCAGGCTATCTCTTCAACATCTTCCCTTTAAGAGCTGCTGAACTCCTGTTTGCGGCCCGAGAAACCTATTCTTACTCCACCAGTCAAAGCCTGGGCTTACAAGACCCTGCCCTAACAGCCAAACGCCTTCAGTTTGGCCTTGGAGCTGATTTTGGCTTGGTGGGCAATATCAGTTTCGGCTGGGGTAGCCCAAGCTCCAAAGACCCGAATGTCAACAGGTTTAACAACGGCAACATACCCAGCATTTCACTGATCGATGTACAGGCCGAAGTGGGCGCCAAGGTGGCGCTCAACGTGGGACTTAGCTACTCTGAACCATTGCCCACCAGCAGCCTGAAAGCATCGCTGATCTGGAAAGACAAAAATTACGAGCGCGCCTATCTCCCTTTCTTCGAGAACCTGCCAAGTGGTGGGCAGTGGGTATTTCGATCCGCCTACTATCTAAGCCAAGGACTACAGGTCCTCAGACCAGTCAGTGGTCCACTGATCCGCAGCAACATCAATAAACTCAACCAAAAACTCACCGAAGATATTGAAGCTCCACTATCTGGATCGGACAAACTTAACAAACTGACCAAGGCCAACCAAGTGATCAGCGCTGTGGAAGGTGCTGCGAAAATCGTGAGTCAGTTTCCGTTCCTGTACACAGCAGGCGACATCATCTTCGGAAACCTCGGATCTGGCTCCTACGCCAAAGGAGGTTTTGACAACGTCACGCTCACTGTGTCTGCCTATGCCAATGGTTCCCTGAGTGTGCTCAATGGCCTGGTAGGGGGCTACACCCGCAACTCGGCCGGCATGAACTTCCTGGTCGGCGGCAGTGCCGGTGGGGGCATCGGCTGGCAATACAACACCGAGCTGGGGTACACCGTTGGTGGCATCAGCAAGAGCCTCTGGAACCTGCGCGATAGCGGCACCTGGGCAGGCGATACGGCTGGCTTCATTGCCAACACCTTCCTCGAGAGCAGCCCCGCGCTCTCCCTTTCTGTCTATCGCCATGCCCCCTCCGCCGCCAATGGTCTGGGCGAACGGATCAGCACAGCCCCTGCAGCGGCACCGGCCATCGCCGGCGCCCTGAATCTCACGTCCCTGCTGCAGAACAGCAACGTGGCCGCCGCCGCTGCCACGGACGATCTGGTGGTGTCGCTCTATGCCGTGGTGGTGGCCCCCAGCGATGTCGTCGTGAATGGCGACGGCAGCATCGATGGCTTCAAGCTGCTGGTGGAAGGCGCCGCCGTGCCGCTGCGGGTGTCGCTTGATCAGCGCGCCCTGCGCAGTGGCGCCGAGCGCCTCGGCCTCAGCCAGCCCTGGCAGGAGCTGTTCAACCAGTGGGGCAGCCCCAAGGCCGCCAGCAGCGCCGCCCTCAGCGGCATCACACCAGGCCAGGCCCTGCCTTTACAACTGGATCTGCTGGTGCCCAAGGGCACCAATCCGGCTGCCCTCGGCGATATCCGCCTGGCCTACCAGCTCGGCAATGCCCCTCCCCAGAGCTTCGGCAGCGATAACGCCCCCCTGCTGGCCTGGATGCCCTCCAGCCCCATCCAACGCCAGGAGCAGGGCAGCGCCTACCAACTGGGCCTCACCGCCTCCGGCACCATCGGCGCCACCACCACCCGCGTAGCCCCCTACATCAGCGCCTTCCTGGTGAACGCGTCTGGCAGCAACTTCACCGACACCGACTTTGTGATCGAGGAAGGCTCCGCCGTGGTGCGGGGTCGGCTGCTTGCCGCCGTCACCGGCGGGCAGGGCATCAGCGGAGTCGACCTGTACGACACCGGCAGCGCCGAGGCCTTCGCCGGCGCTGCCTACCGCAGCCTCAATGCCAGCCAGCTCAAGGCTCGGGTGGCCGCCGGCAGCGATGCTCAGATCCTGTTGCAGGCCAGCAATGGCGCCCTCACCGGCGTGGCCTTGGCCAAGAACGGCGGTGGCAGCGGCTATCTCAACGGCGGCTCCGGGCGCTTCCGCCAGTGGGTGAGCGGCACCACCAGCGAGGCCGGCACCCCGGCCCGGGCCCTGCTGGAGATCAGCGTGAGCAACGGCAGCGTCAGCGCCGTTGGGATCGTGACCCAGGAAGGCCGTTTCGCCGCTGGCCAGCCCGACAGCCTCGCCCTGACCAACAGTGTGGCCGGCAATGGCAGCGGTCTGGAGATCCTCCCCCTGATCCGCACCAGCCTCGACACCAACCTGCTGGATGAAACCGGCGTGTCGATCGGCAGCTTCCAGCGCTACGTGGATGGCGGCTTCCGCAGCGAAGTGGATCTGGTGTACACCCAGGGCGGAGCCGATCGCAGCCAGGCGATCAACAGCGGCCTCAACCTCGACACGCCGTTGCTGGTGAATCGCATCAGCCAGGACGGCCGTGGCTGGGTGAATATCGCCTTCCAGGATCCCGTTGGCGCCTACACCCCCGGCGTGGATGGGTTCAACTTCGATTCGGCCAGCAACAGCCTCTACTTCAACAACGACAGCATCGGCGGCAAGCGCAGCGTTGTGCTCTTCAGCCACGCCAATCTCAGCGCCATCCAATCCGAGCGCGACCTCTACTTGCTCGAAGACGCCCTGCTGGAGGCCCAGGTGTATGCCGCCCTGGAACGCAAAGACCAGGCCAACAACCTGTTCTTCAGCGCGCCGGTTCTGCTCTCCGATCCCAGCAAGGGCGGCACCAACAGCAACGGCGTGATCGAACCCTTCTATGCCGTCGAAGGCGCCGGAATCGCCCCGATCTTCGATGCCAATCGCCAGTTGCTCGCCACCTGGGTGCACACCACCCCTGCCGGCCAGGCCGACATTCAGGTGCGGATCGGCACCGCAACCGGTGATCCGGCCTCCGGATCCATCAGCTGGAGTCCGATTCGCTCGATCGCCCTGCCCAACAAGGTGAGCGGCAACGACGTGACCGACCTTTCGCTCACCTATCTCAATGGCACCACGCCAGTGTTGAGCTGGAGCCTCAACTCCCTCACCCCTTACCAGGCCGGGGTGCTGCGCAGCAAACCCACCGCCTACTACCGCCTCGACGACCTGCCCTCGCAAGGCAGCCTCGCCAGCATCGGCGAGAGCAGCCTCGCCGGTGGCCAGCTGGCCTCGGGCGCCGAGTCGTGGCGCTACTCCAGCTGGCTCGACACCGCCGCCAATCCCCTTGGCCAGGTTGACGCGCTCAGCAGCGATGGTGCCCTCACGCCCGCCGAGCGCACGGCGCAGCAACCGGGCGACCCCAACGCCGGCCTGCGGTTCAACGGCGGTGGCTTTGGCGAGGTACCCAATGTGTTTCTGAGCCGCCTCAGCGGCGCCAGCAATGAGCAGCCCAGCGGCTATGCCGCTGATTTCTGGGTCAAACCTGAAGCCGCCGCGGCAGGTGCCGCCCCAGCCGTGGAGTCTTTGCTCGACAACGGCCTTTACAACCCCACCGCCGTTCTGCCCGGAGCAGGCCAGCTGAAGCTGCCCGTGCGGCTGCGCCGCACCGCCACCACCGAAACCGTGGATGGGGTGGAGCGCAACGGCTACCGCTACAGCCTGGTGGTGGCGGCCAGCACCTTTGCCAACCTCGGCACCGACGGGCTGGGCGCCGGCCTCTCGCCCTTCAACCTCAGCTTTGCCGTTCCCGAAACATCGCTCAGCTTCACGAGCGCATCGGCCGGCTCCAAAACCATCTCTTTGGACGGCACGCCCCTGGGAGATCTGGTGCAATACCGCACCAAACAGGGCAAACTCAGCAGCTTCACCCTTGGCGAAGACGAGGTTGAACTCAACAGCTTCTTCGAGGCAGACAACACGTCACCTGGGCTCGGAAAGCAGGACAACGTTTTCACCTACGACAGCCAGGATCTCGGCATTGAAAGCCGGCAGATCGCCGGCTGGTCGGTACGCAAGCGCCTGAGCAATGGCCAGCAGTTTGTTGACTTCAACTTCGGCACCAACGCGACCCTCTCGGCCGCGCTGCCCAGCAGCGGCGATGGCTGGAACCACATCGCCGTGAGCTACGGCGAAGACAGCAGCCTCAACACCAAGGTGGCCCGACTGTTTTTGAACGGTGAGCTTGCCGCAGAATCCATCGAAGATCCGATCAATCTCAAGGGCTACGACTTCAACCTGCTGCCCTACCAGCTGGGTTACCAGTTCAAGGGCAGCATCGATGAATTGGTGCTCAATGAGCAGCCGATCACCAGCTTCAACGACTGGACATCGGGCCGGCTCGCCACCCGCTTTGTGAACCCCAAGAGTGCGACTCAGGCCACTTTCTTCACCGAAGCCAGCTACGACGTGAAGGCCCAGGCCTGGAACTGGAATCCCGCCCAACCCTTCCAAAAATCAGACTACATTCCTTCGACCATTCCGGGATTCTTCCGCAGTGGCCCGGTCGACATGGCCGCCGCCGGCAGCACCGGCGAGCTGCGGGGCGATGGCAAAGAGGATCTGCGCGCGCTGCTATCCCTCAACGGCATCGCCGTGGGCTCCCTGATCACCGGCATCCGCGCCCGCATCAATGGCGAGGAATACGCCGTGGGCGATGGCCTGCGCTTCGGCATGGATGGCAATCCCAACACCGAGGCCGTGAAGGGCCTGATGGGAGTGACAGCAAGCGGCGCCAAGCTCAATGCCGGCGCAGCTGGCAAAGAGCTTGAATTTGCCCTGATGGGCAGTGAGGCCGATCTCAACCTCTTCCTGCCCCTTGATCCCAGCCTGGTGGATCGCCAAGTGGAGGTGGTGGCCTTCGTGCGCTCCCCCCAGAACCGCGCCGAAGGAGGCGATCGCTTCAACCTCTGGCCCTTCCGCTCACCAACGGCCGGTGCTACCGCCGCCACTCCCACCTTCAAGGCCACCTTGGAGAGCAGCTCCACCGCTGCGGTGTTAAGCCCCTCTTACACCAACCTGGTGGTGGAAGGCACGGTGCTGCGGGACGAACCCAGCTCCCTGCTGGATGTGAACACCGGCTTCAACACCAGCCTGGCCCTCACCAACGAGAACACCCTCGCCGATCCCGCCAACCAGCGCTTCGCCGAAGCCATCGCCGCGGGTCGCCTGGCCAACATCCCCTTCGTGGCCATTGCCAACCCGGACCTCGATGGCATTGCCGGCATCGGCAACCAGCGCGGGGTGGTGTGGCTGCTCCGCTACGACATCGCCAACAACAAGGCCACCGCTGAAAAACTGCAGGCGCTGCAGAGTCTGGTGAGCGGACCGGAAGGCAAGTTCGACAGTGCTCAGCTCGACGGCGTCGTGATTGTTGGTCGCGATGGCCAGCAAATCGGCCGCTCGCTGCTTTGGGCCGACCTCGATGGCGA
>CALPMR020000209.1 GCA_943324725.2 Bordetella parapertussis
TGATCAGGCCGTGCTCGTTGAAGCATTCAGCCCCATCCTCGCTCTTGAGCCCATCGGCCACCTTGGGAAACAGCACCACGCAGCGGATGCCCAGGTCCCAGGCGCGGCCCACCTCGTCCACCAGCCCCTCGAGGCTCCAGCGGTTGGCCCCGGGCATGGCACCGATCGGCTCGTTCGTGGCGCCCTCATGCACGAACAGGGGATAGATGAAGTCGGTCGGGGCGAGATGATGTTCCCGCACCAGGGCGCGCAGGGCCGGAGTCCGCCGCAGACGGCGCGGGCGGTAGGTGAGATCCATGGGGAAGGGAAACCTGAGGCGAATCTTAGGGATCAGAGCTGCGGTGATCTCAGAGTCGGGCGGCGGCGATCCAGCCCTGGCGAGGGTCGGCGCTGCGGGCCTGGCGCAGGTCCTCCAGCAGTTGACGCTCTTTGTCACTGAGGCTGTCCGGCAACTTCAGGATCGGCGTCAGCAGCAGATCGCCGCGGCCCTCCTTGAGCGGCCAGCCCTTGCCCTTGAGCCGCAGGCTTCGCCCAAGGCTCATGCCGGGGGGAACCTGCACCGTGGCCTCGCCATCGGGGGTGGCCACTCTCACCTCGCCACCAAGGGCCAGCTCATCGAGGCTCAGGGGCAGCTCGGCGCGCAACTGCTCGCCATCCAGCCGCCAGATCGGATGGGGCTGGAGCTTGAGGGTGAGATAGAGATCGCCGCGGCGGCCCGTGCCCGGCTGGAGATTGCCCTTGCCCTTGAGGCGCAGGCGGCTGCCGTCCTTGACGCCGGCCGGAATGCGCACCTGCACCCTTTCCTCGTTGACGGCCAGGGTGCGCTCACAGCCGCGGAAGGCATCACCCAGGGGCAGGTTGATGCTGGCCTCCGCATCGAGATCAATGGGAGCGTTGCGGCCACCGGCGCCGGGTCCGGGGAAGCCGCCGGGGAAGCCGGAGCCGAAACCGCCCGGAGCCCCGCCGAAGCGACCGAGCAGATCGTTGACGAAGTCATCGAAATTGCCGTAGCGGCCAAAATCAACATCGGCTCCGGCCCCGGCGCTGGGGCTGCCCATCTGATTCCAGTACTGGCCGAACTGCTCGTAGCGGCGGCGTTTGTCGGGATCGGAGAGCACCTCGTAGGCCTCGCTGATCTCCTTGAAACGGGCCTCAGCCCCCTGATCGCCGGGATTGACGTCCGGGTGGTACTGGCGGGCGAGTTTGCGGAAGGTCCGCTTGATCGTGTCGGCATCGGCACCCCGCTCGACACCGAGAACCTTGAAATAGTCGCGGTAGCCGTTGACGCTCATCAGCCGGGGCCCCTGTGGCTGCATTGTCTCAGTCTCAGGGGGCCAGGCAGGCGGCAGCCAGGGGGCGGAAGGCCGAACGCAGGCAACCTGCCTAGATTTCAGCCAATGCTCAGTCGCACCGGCACCGTCATGGGCCCATTGATCCGTTCCGGAGGTTCCCTGTTGATGGTGGCGCTGCTGCCGCTGCTAGGCCTGGCCGACCCAGGGCGGGCCGGCAGCCCAGCCACCGCGGCAAGCCCAATCAAGGCCCCGGCGCCCTCCCAGCCGCTGACATCGGCCCCGGCGACTCCGTCCAGCGCGCCCCTCGCCGGCCCCAGCTCCACCCCAAGCCTCGGGCAGGCCCTGAAGCCTTCCAGCCCGGAGCAGATCGCCCTCGCCAATCACCTGCGCCAGCAGGGGGCGATCTTCTACGGCGCCTACTGGTGCACCCACTGCTTCCGCCAGAAGAATCTGTTTGGCCAGGAGGCCGGGAATCGGCTGCCCTACGTCGAATGCGCCAAAGATCAGCTCGGAGCCGACCAGTGCAATGCCGCCGACGTGCGCGCCTATCCCACCTGGGTGCTGGGCAACGAACGGCGTGAGGGAGTTCAGACCCTTGAGGAGCTGGCGACCTGGAGTGGTTTCGTTGGCTTCGGCGGCAGTGGCACTGGCAGCCGTGTCACTGGCAGCAGTGGCACTGGCAGCAGTGGCAGCAAGGCACAGGTCGAAAGCCTCACGCCCAGCGCCTCCCCCTCGCCCAGGGTTGCGCCTGCAAAAAGTCTCTCGCCCCGTCTGGGCACCCCCTGAGCGGCCTGATTCGCTGATGGCGCTGGGCACCTGGCGGACTGGATGACAGTGTCGGCAGGGCTGCCGCCGCCGCGGGCCCAGTCGCTGGTGGTTTCCGGGTCCATCGCTCCTGCCGATCCGCCGCCATGGCCACCACCCAGTCCATCGTCATCGCCGCGGGTCTGGAGCTGCTGCGCCGCAATGCGCTGTTCCAGCAGCTTGAAGCCAGCCAGTTGCAGACCCTGAAGAGGGCTGCAGTGCCTTGCCTCGCAGTCAGCGACGCCATGGAACATGGAGCAGATTGGCTACCAGTCGCAGCAGGATTGTGGGTGCCTTGATGCCTGGCCGGAACGAAAATCAGAAGGCCACATCAAAAAAATAAACGATCAACCCGTCATCGATGTGCTCCTCCATCACCGTCGCAGCCGCCGCTCGCCCCTCGACGGGAAGAACACAGCCGAAGCGCTGCCTGGAGCAATGACATCGCCAGAGGACCAGGCTGCACGGCAAGGTGCGGCGAGCATCGCAAGCTCCCTGATCACGCCATGGACCGGCAGCAGGCGCCGATCTGCTGGACGATCACTCCGGCCTTGCTCAAGGAGCTGAGGGACAAGGCTGCCATCCGCAGGAACAAGGTCACCTTGCCGGAGCAGGCACGAAGGTTGTCAACCTGGCTCCATCTTGAGCATGATCACGGGCTGGAATAGCGCTTCCGCTTTGCGAGAACATTCACGCGACAAGCCCATGGAGGTCCAGGGGACTCTGGCTGTCGATTCCCCAGGCAATCCTGCGATCGACTTGTCCAGGTTCAGGGCTCACACAGCCCAAGCACACTGACCTGGCAACGGCAGTGATTGGGTATCTCGAACCATCAGATCGCCCACTCTTTCCACTGGTTTCATGCAGCAAGTCGAAATATGACAGCCGGGCCTGGGGCTCCGTCATCAGACAAGCGGCTGAAGCTTATGGGCCGCCTGATGCCAAAAAGCAAGAGACTTTTCGCTTGATTTTACTATTCGATCTCCAGGATGCCAGTGTACACTGATATTGCCGTTGTATGAGATGTTGATGGCTCTGGAGACCGCTGGCAAAGCTGCCTCTGCATCCGCTCCTGCGCTGCGGGTCTCCATCGTGCTGCCCACTTACAACGAGCGTTACAACATCGAGCCGCTGTTGGCCAAGCTGCTGCTGCTCAAACAGCACGTCGACCTGGAAATCCTGGTGGTTGACGACGACTCGGCCGACGGTACTGCCGAGTTGGTGCGGAAACTGGCCCATCACGAGCCGGCCCTGCGCCTGATTCGCCGAGTGGGGCGTGCCGGCCTTGCCAGTGCCATCAAAGAAGGGCTACTGGATGCCACAGGTGATGTCGCTGTCGTGATGGACAGCGATGGTCAGCATGAGCCGGCCTCAGTGCTGCGGGCAATCGAGACATTGCAGCAGCAGGACCTGGATCTGGTGATCGGCAGCCGCTTCCATGCCCAGGCGGAAATTCTCGGACTCAGTGGCCGCCGCGAACAGGGATCCAACTGGGCCAATCGCTGCGCTCGGTTCAGCTTGTCGAGGGCCTATGGCTCCCTCACCGATTACATGAGTGGCTTCTTTGCCCTGCGGCTGGATGAAGCCATTCCACTGCTCAGAGCGGTGGATGTGAATGGCTTTAAGTTTCTGTATGAGTTGCTGGCCGTCAGCAAAGGGCAGCTTCGGGTGGATGAAATCCCGCTCTCCTTCCAACCTCGAATCCATGGCAGCTCCAAGCTCGATCTGGCGATCGTCTGGGATTTCCTGATCTCAATTCTGCACAGTCTGTCGTTGCGGATCTTGCCCCGCCGGGCCATCAGTTTCGGCCTGGTGGGCTCCACCGGGGTGTTGGTGCAGGTCCTGTTGTGTCAGCTGCTCACCGGCCTGGGGGGCATCAGCTTTGAGCGGGCCCTGCCCTTTGCCGTGGTGGCAGCCGCCACCTCAAACTATCTGATCAACAATGTCCTGACATTCCGCTTCGCCCGCCTGCGCGGCTTTTCATTACTCAGGGGGCTGCTAAAGTTTCTGCTGGTGTCGTCATTGCCGGCCCTGGCCAATGTAGGCCTGGCCATTGCCTTCTACGAAAACGTGGCTCGCGACAGTCTCTGGGCCCAATTGGCGGGAATCATTGTGGTCTTCGTGTGGAACTACGCCGCCAGCAGCCGCTTCGTCTGGAACACTCCGTAACCACAAGGCCATGGCTTCCGGCCATGGAATGTTGGTAGATACTCACGATTTTGGTGCAATCAAACTTCAGCTTCCCGCTACAATTATGCCCTGCTCAGGATGCCTGAACCGGCTGATTTGAAAACCTGACAGTTTCCTCCACTCACTTCACCTGGTCGCGCAACATGCCGACTTGTTGAGCCGAAGCGATCAGGCCAGCTGCTGATTTGCCGTGGCAAGGCAAGTGAGCTTCAAGCTGTGTTGCCTCACCGATGCTCTGGATGAATCTCACTCCGCTCAAGCGACTGCTTTGCACTGACCGTTGCAGCGGCCTGCGTCGATGGCCATGTCGCCAGGGCAATCAACACACCTCTTGGACCTAGAAGCGCTGGAAACCATGAAGGGTCACAGCCTTACTGCGGCCCTCCTGCAAGCGGCGGAGCTCGTCATCCTGGGTCTGCTGGTTCCAGCTGCAATGGTTTCGCCAACGTCATCGAAGCGCTCCAGCCGCGCCGTTCCGGCCTTCACCACCATGTCATCGCAGGGCCTGAAGCCATGACGATCACCGATGGAAGCGATCGGCTGCCGGCTTCAGGCGGCAGCCCGACGTCCGGCCAACCACAGGCCGAGGCTGATCCAGAGCACCACCAAGGCCAGACAGAAGGCGGTCCAGGTCGGCAATCCCCAGCTGTCGATCGCCAGCGGAGCCACCACCGTGATCACACCGCCGGCCAGCAGGGGCTGCAGGATCAATTGCTTGATCGAGAACGGCGTCAGGGTGCCGTTGCGATCGTCGGGATCCACCATGTTGAGCAGCAGCAGCCCGCTGGCGGCCACACCGGTGGCCTGACCGAACTCGATCAGACCCCGCTCAAACCAGCTGGCCGGCAGGATGCGCGGCGCCAGCAGCAGAAACACCGCCAGGTTCCAGATCAGGCCCACCACGGCCAGCACCGTCAACGGCAACCAGTCCTTGGCCAGCAGCGACAGATCGAGGCAGGCCGTGGCCGCCGTGATCAACAGATCGGCTGAAATCGTGCCGATCCGGTTCTGCACCGGAGCCGAGGCCCAGTGGGCCTGGCCGCTGCGCTCGAGCACCAGCCTCACCAGCAGGGAGCCCACCAGAGCCAGGGGAAAGACCGGCAGGACTTCAATCACCATCGCAAA
>CALPMR020000210.1 GCA_943324725.2 Bordetella parapertussis
ATCACCAGCAGCGTCAGCGCCACGGCCGGCAGCCGTTCGGCCCAGCGGGTGGGCTGCCAGTCGGCCCGGGCGTTGTCGAGCCGGCCGAAGCCCACCCGGTTGAACAGGCGCACCGCATAGACGGCCGTCAGGCCGGAGGCGATCAGGCACACCAAGGTGGCGCGCGGGAAGGCGGTCCAGCTGCCTTCGAACACCAGCAGCTCGGCCGGGAAGCCCGCCAGCCCAGGGATGCCGGCGGCAGCCATCAGGGCCAGCAGCAGCATCGCCGCCGTCACCGGCAGGCCCCGCAGCGGATTGAGCAGCCCGGAGAGTTCGGCGATCGCTGTGGTGCCGGTGCGGCGCTCGATCAGGCCCACACAGGCGAACAACAGGGCCACGATCAGGCCGTGGGCCAGGATCTGGGCCACGGCACCCTGCAGGGCCAACGGCGTGGCGGCGGCCAGGGCCAGCACCAGCAGACCCATGTGCCCCAGGGAGCTGTAGGCCATCAGGCGGCGCATGTCGCTCTGGGCGATGGCATTGAGGGCGCCATACACCGCACTGACGGCGCCGGCGGCGGCGATCCAGGGGGACCAGGCGGCCCAGGTGTCCGGCAGGAAGCCGACGCCGAAGCGCAGCAGGCCGTAGGCGCCCATTTTGGAGACCGCCCCCCCCAGCAGCATCACCACCGGGGTGGGCGCCTGGCCGTAGGTGAGCGGCTGCCAGCCATGCAGCGGCACGATCGGCAATTTGAGGCCGAAGGCCAGCAGCAGCAGAGCCAGAATCCAGGCCTGGGCCCGGGGGGCAAGATCGGCCTGGGCGAGTCCGGCGAAGCTGAAGTCGAGGCCGTTGGCGTTGAGCCAGCCGAAGGCGAGCACGGCGGCCAGCAGGCTCAGTCCCGACACGGCGCCGTAGAGCAGAAAGCGGATCGCCGCCCCGGCGCGGCGCTCACCGCCCCAGATCGCCACCAGCAGGGTGGTGGGGATCAGCACCAGCTCAAAGGCGAGCACGAACAGCAGGGCGTTGCGGGCCAGAAAGGCCCCCACCACGCCGACATTGGTGGCCAGCAGCAGCGAATAGAACAGGCGCGGGCGGCTCTGATCGGCAGGCGCCGACAGGATCGCCATGGTGCTCAGCAGCGCCGTCAGCAGCACCAGGGGCAGGGACAGACCATCGAGGCCCAGTTCCAGCTCGAGGCCGAGCTTGGGCAACCAGGCCAGCTGCAGATCCGCCGGCGGCAGGCGCCAGCAGACCAGGGCGATGATCAGCTGGCTGGCCGTGGCCAGGGCCGCCAGGCTGCGCACCCGCAGCGAGGAGCCCTCGGGCAGAACCGGCAGGGCCAGCGCCGCCACCAGGGGCAGGGCCAGCAGCGACAGCAGGGAGTAAGGGGCCATCAGCGCAGGGGGCGAAGGAGCTCGGTGGGAACGGGGGCAGGGCCGGCCAGCAGCCAGGCCGCCATCAGCAGCACCCCCAGCACAAGGGTGAGGGCATAGGCCTGGGAGCGGCCGGAGGTGGTGAAACTCAGCCGGCGGGCACCGGCGAGGGCGGCGCCGCCGGCGGCACCGCTGAAGCCATCGACCAGGCGTTGGTCTGACCAGGCGCTGATCTGGGCCAGGGCCACCACCAGGGCCACCACCGTGCGGTGGTAGAAGCGCTCGGTCTGCATGTCATGGGCCAGCCAGTCCTGCAGGCCGCCCAGGGCCGCCGGCAGCTGGGCCAGGGGATGGGAGCGCAGATAGAAGAGGCCCGAAAGACCGCCCCCCACCAGGGTGGAGAGCAGCAGCGGCAGGGCCAGCGGCCCCCAGCCGGGCAGCGGCAACCAGGGCAGCACGGCGGTGAAGACGCCGTAGCGCACCAGCAGCTGGGGCAGATGCAGCACCAGGCCCGTCAGCAGCAGCGTCGGCAGCACCATCAGCCAGAGCACCTCCGGCGAACGGGTGGTGAAGGCGGTGGGGCGGCCGGCCCAGATCTGGCCGAAGATGCGGATCAGGCCGGCGCTGATCAGGGCATTGGTGAGCAGCACCAGGCCGCCGAGCAGCCAGGGGTGGCCGCTGGCCGCGGTGAGGGCCAGCAGCTCCCGCAGGGCGGCGAAGCCGCCGAAGGGAGGCAGGGCCATCAGGCCGGCGGCGCCGCTGAGGAAGGCGAGGCCCATCAGGGGCCGCTTGCTCCAGAGACCACCCAGCTGGGTCAGATCCTGGCTGACGTTGGTGAGCACGATGGCGCCGATCGCCAGCAGCATCAACGCCATCGGCAGCGGATAGACGAGCATCAGGTGATCGGCGACGGCGGTGCCGCCGAGGCCCACCGCCACGAACAGCAGCCCCAGCCAGCTGCTGACCAGAAACGACAGGGCCCGCTTGACATCGATCTGGGCCAGGGCGATCAGGGCCCCCACCACGGCGCTGGTGCCACCCACCACCACCAGCACGCTGGCCACCAGCGGGCTGAGCTCGATCAGGGGCTCGAGGCGCAGCAGCACCCAGGCGCCACCGACCACCACCACCGAGTTGCGCAGCACCGTCGACGGCAGCGGGCTCTCCATCGCCTCATCGAGCCAGAGATGCAGCGGGATCTGGGCGCACTTGCCCATCGGACCGGCGATCAGGGCCAGCAGGATCAGGCTGAAGCCCGCCGGCAAGGCCAGGTGGTTGTTGGTCTGGTCAGCGGCCCAGGCCTGCAGGCCGTGGAAGTTCCAGGTGCCGGTGATCGGCAGCAGGGCGATCACGCCGACCAGCAGGATCAGGTCGCCGAGGCGCTTGGTCAGGAAGGCATCGCGGGCTCCTTTGACCACCAGGGGCTGGTTGTACCAGGTGCCGACGATCAGATAGGTGCCGAAGGTGAGCAGCTCCAGAATCACGTAGCTGAAGAAGATCGAATCGGTCAGCACCAGGGCGCACAGGCCGGCCTCAAAGAAACTGAGCGAGCCGAAGAAGCGCGGCCAGCCCCAATCCATCTCCAGATAGGCGATCGAATAGATCTGCACCAGCACATGCAGGCCGGTGATCACCGTCATCGCGATCAGGGCCGGCTCGGTGATCAGGCCATCGAAGCCGATGCGCAGTCCGGCGGTCTGCAGCCAGGTCCAGCCGAAGGTGATCGGCCTGTAAAGGGCGGCGGAACCGGCCTGGGAGTTGGAGAGCAGCGCCAGCAGCGCCAGGGTGCTGTGCAGGAAGGCCAGCGTCACCATCGTCAGGTTGAGGTAGCCGCAGGGGCGCGGCCCCGTGCGGCTGACCAACCCCGGCGACCACAGGAAGGACAGCAGGGAGGCCAGCAGGGGATAGAGGGGCACCAGCCAGGCCGACTGGGCGAAAAACAGGGTCATGGCGGCAGGGAGACGCGGAGTGGCGCCGTTGGCCGGGAAAACTAAGGAATCCAGAGCCCACTTGGGTGGTTTTTAGGGCAGGGAAGTCCTATGGGGCAGCCAAGCTCCCCTTATCAATGCCGCTGGGCCGGGTCCAGCGGTGGGGCCGGGGTCGGTGGCTGGATCCGAATCCGATGATCCAGGGCCCCTTCTGTGCCCGTTGCTGCCGAAACCGGTCCACCCGCGACTGCGAAAGTGGAGCCAGCTGCGGGGACCTGGATGGGCTGTGCCAAGTGCGGCGGCCGCATGCTCACCAAGGTGGGCCGCCGCAAGCCAATGCTGATCTGCAGCGACTGCGGCCAGCCGGTCAGCGAGGCCGAGGCCACCGAGAGACAGCAGCTCCGGCTCCAGGGCTCACTGTTCATGCTGGGCCTGGCGGCCGTTGCCGCCATGACCTTCTTCCTCACCCACATGCGCGCGACGACGGCGGACGGACCCGATCCGACCGAACAGAGCGGAGAGGCGCCGAGCGAGGCAGCCGAATGAGGCCGGTTCAGCTGTCGGCGTGACGGCGGCGGCTCCAGATCCGCACCAGTTTCTCCAGCTCCAGGTAGAGGAAGAACGTCAGGCTCACGCCCACACAGATCAGCAGGTCCTGGCCGGCCAGGGGCACGGTGCCGAAGAACCTGGCCAGGAAGGGCACGTAGAGCAGCGCCAGCTGCAGGCCGGTGGTGACGATCACCGCCCAGAGCAGCCAGGGGTTGGAAAAGGGCTTGACCTGCAGCAGCGGCAGTTCGCTGCGGGCCGAGACGGCGTGGCCCATCTGGGCCAGGCAGAGGGTGGTGAACACCATCGTTTTCCAGGGGCCGCTGTTGCCGTAGGTGCGATAGGACCAGACCATCAGAGCGATCGTGATCAGGCCGAAAACCACTCCCACCCGCAGGATGTAGCTGCCGATGCCGCGGGCGAAGATCGACTCACCGGGCTCCGCCGGCGGCCGGTCCATCAGGCCCGCCTCGCCCGGTTCCAGGGCCAGGGCCAGGGCCGGCACGCCATCGGTGACCAGGTTCATCCAGAGGATCTGCAGCGGCGACATCGGCACCCCCACCAGGCCCACGAGCGGCGCGGCGGCGATCGTCACCAGTTCGCCGACATTGCTGCCGAGGATGTACTTCACGAAGCGGCGGATGTTGGCGTACACCAGCCGCCCCTCCTCGACTGCATTGACGATCGTGGCGAAGTTGTCGTCGAGCAGCACCATCTCCGAGGCCTCCTTCGTGACCTCCGTGCCGGTGATGCCCATGGCCACACCGATGTGGGCCTGCTTAAGGGCCGGGGCGTCGTTGACGCCATCGCCGGTCATCGCCACGATCTCGTTGCGGGCCTGCAGGGCCTTGACGATGCGCAGTTTCTGATCGGGTGGCACCCGGGCATAAATGCTGCAATGGCCCACCAGCTCCTGCAGGGCCGCATCATCAAGCTGCTCGAGCTCGCGCCCCAGCACCACTTCGGCGCCCGGATCCACCAGGCCGATGCCGGTGCCGATGGCCCGGGCCGTCAGCGGATGGTCGCCGGTGATCATCACCGGCCGGATGCCGGCACGGCGGCAGCGGGCCACGGCCTCGGGCACCTCGGGCCGGGCCGGATCGAGCTGGGCCATCAGGCCGAGCAGCACCAGGCCCTCGAGGCCATGGTCGGGACTGAGATGGTGGGGGGCACAGGCGAAGGCCAGCACCCGCAGCCCGGAGGCCGCCAGCTCCCGGGCCTGTTCCAGCCACCAGGAGCGCTCACTGTCCTCCAGGGGGGCCATGCCGCCCCCATCCAGCCAGCGATTGCACAGGCCCAGGATCACCTCCGGGGCCCCCTTGCTGATCATCAGGGTGTGGGAGCCTTCGGCGGCAGCGCCGAGCGGAGCCTGCAGGCTGCCGGTGGGGTCTCCCACCCAGACCGCCATCAGTTGGCGCTCGGAGCTGAACGGAATCTCGGCCAGACGATCGTTGTGGCTGCGCAGGGCAAAGGCATCGATCTGGGCCTTGGCGGCGGCCACCACCAGGGCCCCCTCGGTCGGATCCCCCAGCACATCCCAG
>CALPMR020000211.1 GCA_943324725.2 Bordetella parapertussis
CAAAACCTTCCCTGCCATACGGCACAAGGCTGGTGCTTGTTGGCACCAAAGGCTGGGAATCGACTGATCTGGACGAGCTGGCTGAATCGCTAGGCATACAAGCCTCGATTGTATTCACTGGATACCTCGATGATGAATCTCTGCCAAGCTTGTTGAGTGCGGCATCAGTATTCTGTTATCCATCCTTATACGAAGGCTTTGGGCTGCCGGTCTTGGAAGCCATGAGCTGTGGTTGCCCGGTGGTGACATCGAATACATCATCACTCGGCGAATTTTTCTCGACATCATCAATCTCCGTAGATCCGACTAATATTCAACAAATCGCGACTGCCATCACAGCCATTCTCAATAACCCAGGCCTCGCTGATCAGCTTCGAATCGCAGGCTTCCAACAGTCATCCACCCTCACGTGGAGCAATCTGGCCCAGAAAACTATCTTCGCCTACAAGCAAGCGATCTCACCTCCTGCATGATAGAAAGCCTGAGTTGCGAAACTTGCTTTCGTAGCAGCGCATGTAGATCGGCTTACCATATGACACGGCCTCAAGCAGCAGTTCTGCTGGGCGATCGCACTACATGGTGCCAGCAAGCAACCTGGCAGCGCTTGGCTTGCGATCCAAAGAATCAAATGATCACCAGAAACCTCAAAGACAAGCAAGGCCTCCAAGACGCCAAACATACCATAAGCACTGTTCATTAAGCAGTCTAAATATTATCAGCACAACCACGCCAGCAAAACTGATACTGATCGGATAAATCTCGTCATGAAACGAGCGGCCAAAACCAAATCAGCCCTCCACCAATTCCTCATGTTGTTCGGGGAACCAATTGGCGATAGAGATCCAGGTAGCCTGACGTAGTTTTATCCCAACTAAAGCGCAGACATTGCCGCTGCCCCTTACGGCGAAGTTCCTCGCGAAGCTCTGGCTTGCCAGCAATTTGAAGAATTGCATCAGCAATCGAATCGACGGACCAAGGATTGAAGAGGAGGGCGGCATCCGAAGCGACCTCCGGAATACTGGATGTATTGGCAGCAAGCACGGGAGTATTCATGGCCATGGCTTCAAGAAGCGGAAGACCAAAGCCCTCATAAAGTGATGGACAAACAAAAGCCAAAGCTCCACGATAAAGCTCAGCCAAGGAAGCATCGGGCACGCTTACGTATACATCTACCCTAGAAGCTATTGAAAGCGCATCAAGCAGATCAACTTCATCACTCGCCAGAGGGGCACCTGCCAACTTAAGCCTAAGCGCAGGGAACGCTGCAATGACACGTGAAAAGGCCAGGGCCAGTCGCGTGAAATTTTTATACGAAGATCTGGCGCCAACATAGAGAAGATACTGCTCACTATGTTGATTACCTACGTTCTCCGAGGAGCGGGCTAGCCCAGGCTTCAAATCACCCGCCAGATGGATAACGGAGGCCTTGGGTTCAAGATGGGGATAAAGCTCAAGTAGATCGCGCAGCGTTGATTCTGAGATGCAAGGAAGAGCGCTGGCGGCCTCAAAGCAACGACGCTTGGCTTCAATGGCTTGGCCGGTTGGGTCCAGCTGATCACGCCATTTTTCATGAATCATGTCATAAACTGTGTAGACAAGGGGGGCGCGAGTGCCATAGACAAGAGGCTTTTCGTAATACGTTGGGTGGATCAGATCCGGGCGGAACAAGCCAGCCTTGATCGAAAAGCTTTGACGCCGCAGCGGTTCGTTGAAACGACCTGGCCGGATGGAGATATTGTGCCGCACAATCGCGAGATGCTGCCCGGAAGGATGGGGCAAATGAGCTGGCCTGAGACTGGTCAAAAGGCAATCATGCTGAGCCGCTACGCCAGATATCAGATGATCAAAAAAGTTACTTATTCCGCCTGGCCTGCACCGGTACATGCCATAAATAACTCCATCGTAGTAAATTCGCAGCCTATCATTTGCCGGCATACTTGCCACCCAACTCCACAACAAAGTACTACAGGGCTTGGCTTTGCGGCAAGCATGACAAGATGCATTTTGGGCTCATTTCAGGTCCCATTCACCAAAAGAAAACCTCATGGCGACCAACCGGATCTAGTTGGGTTTCTAAATATCCATTTGCATCAATCCCAAATGTAACGGAGAACGATGAGCGCCTGCGGGAAACAAGCGCTGGCCTGGGATGGGATGGGGCCAAGCTCAAAACGTTTCAGAGAACGATCAAAGATGGGGCTGTCAGCAGATCAGAAATCCAGGTCATGGCCAGACATCTCAATGGATCGGCCTCTCTCCTGATGGGACACGCAACCGGGGCATCCCCTGACCAGGCAACAGAAACCTCTCAGTAAGCGTCCTGCATCTCGTAGAAATCGGGCTGCACGTAGTCCTTGCGCAGCGGGTAGCCCTTCCAGTCCTCCGGCATCAGCAGCCGCTTGGGATGGGGGTGACCTTCGAACTGGATGCCGAACATGTCAAAGGTTTCGCGCTCCTGCCAGTCGGCGCCACGGAACAGGCCATAGAGGCTGGGGATGGTGAGAGCTCCATCGCGCTGCAGGAACACCTTGAGCCGCACCTCCTCGAGGCGCAGATCGGCGGGGAGGGACTGGGTGGTGCCCGGCGGAGCGTCGGCGGCGGCGATGTGATCGGCCACGCTGGCCAGTTTCACCAGGTTGTAGAAGCTCACCAGGCGACCACCGGGGCCCTCGTCGTAGCCGCCCTGGCACTGCAGGTAATCAAAGCCGCTGGCCTTGAGCGCCGTGACCACCAGAGGCAGGGCCTCGGGCTCAATCCCCAGAACCTCCACACCGAGATGATCGGCGGGAAGCTGCTCATGGTCGAAGCCCTGCTGGCTCAGCCAGGTGCTCACCGGCCCCGGAGCAGTGGCGATAACGGCTGCAGTGTCATCAGGCATGGCTCAGAGCTGGGAAAGGATGAGCGAAGTTGAAGCGAGGAGCAGACGGGGGACGTCGGCGGTGGCAGAACGACTGTGAATCTCCCTTGCATGCAGCGATCGCAGCCGGGAATGGCCATCCAAAGCGATGCGCGGTCTCAAGTCCGGCTGGCCGACGCCGAGGCCCCTGGGGCCACCACCGGCTCGCCCGCAGCTGCCTGGCGGCTGGGCTGAACCCCGGCCAGAGGCAGGGCGGCCGCCGCGGCCAGGGCCGCCTGCTGGGTTTCAGCCCGCAGATAGCGGCCATCGACGATCGGGGCCACGGCCTTGAGCTGGTGAGGGATCGTGCAATAGCGATGGGTCTGCTGCAGATTGCCCCGCTCAGCCAGGGCCTCATTGCCCACCTTCTTGCGCAGCTTGATCACGGCATCAAAAATTGCCTCCGGCCGCGGCGGGCAGCCCGGCAGGTAGAGATCGACCGGAATCAGCTTGTCGACGCCTCGCACCGCCGTGGGCGAATCGGCCGAGAACATGCCACCGGTGATCGTGCAGGCCCCCATGGCGATCACATACTTGGGCTCGGGCATCTGTTCATAGAGCCGCACCAAGGCAGGGCCCATCTTCATCGTCACCGTGCCGGCCACGATCAGCAGATCAGCCTGGCGGGGGCTGGAGCGGGGCACCAGACCGAAGCGGTCAAAGTCGAAGCGGGAGCCGATCAGGGCGGCGAACTCGATGAAGCAGCAGGCCGTGCCATAGAGCAGCGGCCAGAGGCTGCTGAGCCGGGCCCAGTTGTGCAGATCATCGAGGCTGGTGAGGATCACGTTCTCCGACAGAGCGGAGGTGACCGCCGGTGCCCCGACCGGAGCGCAGGTGGCGGCCCGCAGATCCCGCAGCGCCGTCAGCGATGGGGTGGAGGAAGGAGGAGGGGTGATCGTCATGGCAGGGTCAGCTCCACTCGAGGGCGCCCTTGCGCCAGGCGTAGGCGAGGGCCACCACGAGGATGGCAATGAAGATGAGGGCCTCGATGAAGGCCAGCAATCCCAGACGGTGGAAAGCCACCGCCCAGGGATAGAGGAAGACGGTCTCGACGTCGAAGATGACGAAGACCAGGGCGAACATGTAGTAGCGGATGTTGAACTGAATCCAGGCGCCGCCGATCGGCTCCATGCCGGACTCATAGGTGAGCTCGCGCTCCCCCTGCCGGCTCTTCGGCGAAAGCAGCTTGTTGGCCACCAACGCCAGCACCGGGACCGCTGCCGAAAGCAGCAGGAACCCCAGAAAGGCGTCGTAGCCCGAGAGCACGAACATCGAGCCGGTTCAACCTGGGCCGCAGTCTGGCATCCATGGCCCGTCGCTGACGGTTCACAGCTGACGAACGGCCCGATCGGAGTGCCGGCAACGTGTTGCAGAGGAGCGGAACCCCAGGCCTCTCTTGAGCCGAACCAACCGGCGGCGCCAGCTCCCTGCTCGTATCGGCCAAGGAAGGCGCCGCCTGAGGCGGCTCAGAGCATCGACATTCCTGGAGACGGAAGAGGCCTGCTGATTCAGGCGCTGATCCGGCGTTCGTTCGGCGTCGTGATTCCCCGCCAGGAGCGCTCCCGGCAGCCCGGGGCAAGCCGCCGCCGGGCAACTGGCGACGCCCCACGCTGCGAGAGCGTCACAGCCCCGGCGACAGGCCTGGATAGAGTTCCGCCTCCACACAAAGGGCCACGGGATGAGCATGGACGCTCCCACGGACCAGCCATCGGACCAGCCATCCGGCCCTCCAACGGAGGCCCCACCGCCCCAGTCCGCCAGCGAGCACGGCGCCGATTCCAGCGCTGAGCCTGCCGAGGACGGTGGTCCGGGGCTGGTCCCTGCCGGCCGTGCCAGCAGCCCTGGCCAGGACAGCGGATCGATCCAGCCCGACGCCGAGGCGGCAACCAGCGACCCGGCCAGCCACCGCTTTGAATGCCGTAGCTGCGGCTTCGTCTATGACCCGGGCGAAGGGATCAAAAAGCTGGCGATCCCCCAGGGCACTCCCTTCAGCGACCTCGACCCGATCGGTTTCCGCTGCCCGGTCTGCCGCAGCCGGGTGGGGGCCTTCAAGGACATCGGTCCCCGCAACAAGCCCAGCGGCTTCGAAGAGAACCTCAACTTCGGCCTTGGCGTCAACCGCCTCACCCCGGGCCAGAAGAACGTGCTGATCTTCGGCGGCTTTGCCCTGGCGATCGCCTTCTTCCTCTCGCTCTATTCCCTGCGCTGATCACCCGTGAACCGGACTTCCGTGCCCCGCCCATGGCTAGTGGGCCGACTGATTTCTCCCCTGCTCAGCCTGCTGCTGGTGCTCAGCCTGGGCTTCGGCCTCAGCGGCTGCGTCACCACCGGCCTGCGAACGGCCAGTGCCAGCCCCTGGCAGGCCGTGCCCCTCGACACCAGCTCCAACCCCCTGGATCTGGCCTTCACCAGCCCGAACCACGGCTTCCTGGTCGGCAGC
>CALPMR020000212.1 GCA_943324725.2 Bordetella parapertussis
CTGCAGTAGCACAAAGTCAAATACCTTTCCAGGATACGATCATCTTGAATTCTTTTATCACACTTGCAAGTCAATACTCTCGGCTCACGAGTAGATCGACTCATTCCCTATGGCATTAAGAACTGAATCCGATCAATTAGGCATTGAGCAGAATAGAAATATTTTTCACCTCTCCAACGACCTCTACCCCCACGTCACCGGCGGTACAGAGATCTTTGTACGCCAGCTGATTGATGCCCAGCAGAATCTCATGACTGCTCCAGAAATCCTCTGGGCAGCTCACAGGTCTCCCCTGTCAGCAGCTGACCATGCCCCCGGGGCACCACTGACCCCAGAGCAACGCCTGCTGCCTCAAATCCAGCCTGGCGGTCGCCGCGATCAGGTATCCGCCACCGCCGACGCGATCCCCGGCTTTGTGGAGTTGTTGGCTGACTTCCGGCCCAATGTGGTGCATCTGCATTCGTTCAGTGATCGCTGCGGCCTCAGCCATGCCAGGGCCGTGAAGGCCGCCGGGGCAAGGCTGGTGGTGACAGTGCATGCGCCGGGCTTCAGTTGCATCAAGGGCAACCTGATTGATGCCAGTGGCTCCATCTGTGATGGCCGTCTGCGCGAGCGTCGCTGTACCCGTTGCCGCTTGCAGAATGGCGGAATGCCCCACTGGCTCGCCGGCGCCGTGGCTCTGCAGCGCGGCTGGCCCCTCAATGCCGAAGCCCCGGGCTCCCTGGCCCATGTCTTCACCGCTCGCCAGATCACGGGGGCATTCCAGCAGGCCTGGATTGAACTCACCCATCTGGCCGATGCCATCCATGTGCTGGCCACTTGGAGCCGGGACGTGTTGCTGCGCCAGGGTATTCCGGCGGAAAAAATCCATCTGATCCGCACCGCCGGCCCCGCCCCTCTGCCGCCGAAGCAACGTCAGCCCATGCAAGACGGGATTCTGCGGCTGGTCTATTGGGGACGCTGCCATCCGGTGAAGGGCCTGCATCTGGTGATTGAGGCAATCCTGAACCTGCCGCCTGAGGCACCGATCCAGCTGGATATCTTCGGACCCTACTGGGATAATTCCTATGGCAGGAAGTTGCTGGCAAAGATCGGCAACGATTGTCGCTTCCTATTGCACGGCAACTTGTCCAAGGATGCACTGCTGCCCCGCCTGCAGTCCTACGACCTTGCCGTGGTGCCCTCCACCTGGCTGGAAACCGGCCCGCTCACGGTTCTGGAGGCTTTCGCGGCTGGACTGGCGGTGGCAGGCAGTGATCTGGGGGGGATTCGGGAGTTGCTGGAGGGGGATATAGGCCATCTTTTGGCTCCTGACGTAAGTTCTTGGCAATCTTTTCTGAACAGGATATTAGAAAATCCAATGCAGATTAGTCGAGCCGTGGGACCCGACCGTCAATTTTCGTCGATTGCCAACGAGCTCGAGGCTATTTATTCGCAATCGCCTTAATATGCTGGAGATGAAATATTCGCCATGCAGCAGATTGAAGCAACGCATTTCACGCACAGCAGCAAGGAGATGAGGCATCATTATTCCGAGCTCTTTGCCCGCTAAGCAAGCTCAATATGTTGGGTTATTTCGTTGCCAGAGCCAGCTAAATTTACCGAGCCAACATCGCATCACGGCAATACTTATGCTGCAAATAGCCCTTGGGCAGTCGACTTTCAATCGCTGACTTCGTCTCAATAAGCCGGCAATTTATATTTTGCAATTACGCCAATTGTCTATCGCTTTTCCTGCCAGGGTCTTTGACTGGTCCCCTTTGTTGATCGGAAGTCGGTAGCACTGAAATCCTGTCAGTTTTCCCAGGTCAACGACCATAGCTTTTCGACATTCAATTGTTTGCACTTTTTACGCAGTGGTGGCGATTGTTGGCACTGAGCGCCTGCGAGCGTACTTGACCTCCAGCCAGCAGAGTCCCCCGACCTGAGACTCATCTTCCTGATATCCTGTCCATAGACCACCATTTTAATAGCCACTAGTTTCAGTTCAGCTACCGCATGATCTCCTTGGCGGCATGCCGGATAATGTCGCCGAGCCCTCCTCTGTCCATGCACCAATTCCCCTGATAGCGATTGCTCCAATGGCCCTAGATTGGCTGTAATCAGCTTATCGATTTTCATTATTAGTTCGCATTAACTCTAGATCAACTTCTCGTTGCTTTGGTTTCGAGGTCGTTCCGATTCGTAAACTGGATTCGACTCAGTGCTCTCCGCATTACCTTGTTCAGGTTGCTTTTCTGCATGAAAGTGAGTTTTTCTTAGTTGCTGAGCAATCCTGGTTCCGCTGTTGCCACTGTTGGGAAATTTTAGCTTGGATCATGATGTTTCTTTCATACCTTCTCCAAGATGAAGGTACCCAGTCCCGAGCCCTGTGATCTGCTGATCGTCCTCAGCTCCCTCGCCGCCGAAGGCTGCCCCCAGTTGGCTCTTCAATTGGCCCGACACTGGCAGCACAAGGGCCTGCTGGTGGAATTGCTGTGTCTGGACGATCAGCCCACAGACCTCAGGCCGGAATTCGAGGCCCTGGGGATTCCCATCCATACCTTTGATCTTGGCAAGGGATTGGCCCGCTACCCCCGCCTTGCCTGGCTGAGCCACCGGCTCTGCTGCAGCCGTAGACCCACGGCCGTGCTCAGCTTTCCGCTCGGCTGGCATGCCTTCATCGCCTTGGGCGCCCGCGCGGCCTCGGTGCGGCGCGTATGTGCCCATGTCGGTAACCTGCCTCCGGTGTGGACCAGCAACGCCTTCACAAAGTTCAAACTGCTGGTGCAGCTGGGGCGACCCTTCACCCATCGGCTTCTGTGCTGCTCGGAGTATGTCCGCGCTGCCACCGTGCGTGATTTTTCTGTGACACCCAGCGAAACCCTGGCGATCTTCAATGCCTGTGACCTAGAGCGCTTCTCGCCCCTAGCCCGATCGACTCACGTCCAGCTTCACCACCCCCCCCGCTTGGGCATGGTGGCCCGACTGGAAGTTCACAAAGACCAACCCACCTTGATCCGTGCCGTGGCCCTGTTGCGCGATCAGGGCCTTTCGATAGAGCTTTGGCTGATCGGTGAAGGCAGCCAACGCCCGCAGCTGGAGGCCCTGATCGCCGAGCTGGATCTTGCTGATCGGGTACAGCTGCTGGGCAGCCGCCGCGACATCCCCGAACTGCTCGCTCAGCTTGATCTGTTTGTGTTTTCGGCTCGCCCCGATGAGGGCTTCGGCATCGCCCTGGCGGAAGCGATGGCCGCCAGGGTGCCGATCGTGGCCACTGATGTGGGCGCCTGCCGTGAGGTGCTCGACGGTGGCCGTTGCGGCCTGCTGGTGGAGCCGGGTGATCCGTCATCCCTCGCCGAAGGTATTCGTCAGGTCCTCGCTGATCCGCTGGCAGCGCAGCAACGTTCCGAAGCTGCCCGCCAGCGGGCGTTGCGGCAGTTCAGCGTGACGGCGATGGCTCATGCCTATGGGCAGGAGTTGGGGCTCTGATGCGCATCCTCCACGTCCTCAGCGGCCTCCATGCCGCCGGTATCGAAGCCCTGGCGCTTCAGCTCATTGCTCACGCGCCGGCAGGTGTGCAATGCGAGCTGCTCAATGCCGACAGCGACCAGCAGGCCATGGCCGCTGCGTTCAAGGCACAGCTGGTCAGCGGTCAGCTGGCGGCCCTGCATCAGTGGCGACGCTGCGATGGCCTGCGGCTGGCCTGGCGCACATTCCGGCTCTGCCGGCGGCGGCGGCCCGATGCCTTGCTGCTCTATCCCTGCAATCGCCAGGTGCTCTGGCTGGCCCTCGGAGCCCGTCTGGCCGGCGTGAAACGGATGGCGGTGGCTGTCCAGAACACCGCTCCGGCCGATCCCACGGGCCGTGCGACCTGGCATCAGCTGCTGCGCTGGTTTCAGCGTCTGGGCGTCGTGGCTGTCCCCTGCAGCGAGGCGGTCAAGTCATCACTTCAACCCCTGCCCCACGCCCTGCGACTGGGCCCTGTGATTGCCAACGGCTGCGATATCAGAAACATCTCCAGGCGTGCCGCTGCCACCAGAGCCCACCGGCCAGCTGGCGATGCCCGCCGTGTCCTGATGGTGGCCCGACTTGATCCAATCAAGGATCAGGCCACCCTGCTGCGAGCCTTCGCCGTCGCTCGCCTGCCGGGCTGGCAGTTGCAGCTGGTGGGGGAAGGGCCCGAGCGCCTGCGCCTGGAGACACTGGCGCTGGAGCTCGGCTTGGATCCGGCTGCGGTGTTCCTCGGCCGACGTGCCGACATTCCTGAACTGCTCGGTCAGGCCGATCTGTTCGCCTTTTCCACCACCGCTGCCGAGGGCTTCGGCATTGCTTTGATCGAGGCCTTGGCAGCTGGCCTGCCCGTGATCGCCAGCGATGTGCCGGCCTGCCGTGAGGTTCTGCGCGATGGAGCCGCTGGCGAACTGCTGCCGCCAGGGGATTCAGCAGCCTGGGCGGCGCACATCGCAGAGCTAATAAGTTCCCCCGAGAAGCGCCACGAGATCGTGGAGCGGGCCAGAAACCATGCCGCTGCCTATGACATTCGCAACACATCCGAGCTCTGGAATCAGGTGCTGGAAACTGCCAATGCCAACCCTCGTCACTAAGTCAAAACCAAAACCGAGCAACCCATCACCTGCTTTCACTACATCTAAGGTACCTGATTGAAACATCAACCGCAAGTACACCAGCAGCCCGACTTGCCCTGCTTCTTTGCCGTTCTGGCAAAAGACAAAAGCTTCTCCAAACAGCGCACCTTGACATGAGATTGAGATTGACAGAAATATCACGAAGTTAGCCATCAAGACAAGGGATACCGCCATTAATGTCTTCTATTTATGTTGCATCAACTCAACCTTTAAACCAAAACCGACCAGAAAACTCCCACGCGTAAATGCCCTGCCATGACCACTCGCTAACTTGCCAATTTTCCCCAGATTTACCACTTGATCGCCACCCTCCCTAGGCGAAGCACGATCTCGCCAAACAACTACAAAATGCAATAATTATTCCAAAGAAACTCTAGATTTTATTGGCTTTCATCCAGGCCTCTCTTGCCTGGAGTAAACCTTTTTCATCCGACACAAAAAAGTCGCATGCATTCCAAAGTCTCCCAACTCAAAGAGAACCAGTCAGAGCCCTTGTCTTGTCATTTACCAGCCAGCCTATTCCGCCAAAATTTCCCAATACCTCTGTGGCTTTATTGACTAACAATTTTATCTCATCAATTTATCATTTTTCCCTTCGGTTCCCTGGAATCACGTCCTTTTTAGTTTCGCTATTACTCTATTTTGGGACTCCTGAAAAAGGTTTCTTGCCAG
>CALPMR020000213.1 GCA_943324725.2 Bordetella parapertussis
CAAGATGACTCCGAATATGCCAACTTCCCAGAACAGACCGCCAAAGAAGGACTGCAGTACAGCGACTGAAAAGTAAAGACGCTCTCTGGTGACGACCCAGAGGTAAAGAATGCACAGACTGCTGATCCAGGCTGCGAGCGTTGGCAGATAAGCAGCTGAACCTGCTCCCCAGAACAGCACCTCCCTGGTTTGAAGATGATGCGTCAGGGCTACCGCCATGAACACACAGGCGATCGAGAGTGCCAGTGACAGATAACCGAGCTGGCGGCAGCGCTTCAACAGCGCCGGCCATAGCAACAACGAGAGCGACTGAAGGTAGCTGGCGAATAACAGCGGTGCGATGAAACTCTCCGGTGCAAGCCCGAGTTTTCTGGCCAGATACAGCGAGCCAAAGATGGTCGGTTCTGATGCTGGGCGCGGACTCCAGTTGATCAGTCTTGTCAGCGTTGATCCAATCGCATCAGCCAAGCTTGCTGATCGCCCGATGAAGATCCAGTCATCCGCCCATGGCGTCGCAGCCAAATATCCAGCCCATAAAATCAACGATATGATCACTCCTGTCAGCAGCCAGAACAGAAGCGGCGCTCTGGTCACGATGAACTGCTTGGACATCGGTCGCTGGCAAAATGGATGAGATTGGTTCCTGTTCAGGCGAGGGCAAAGGCCCCATCCCGCTGCTGCAATGATCCACGACTTCCGTCACCTGCCAGGCCAGTCTGCAGGGTCTTGCAGCCGCCGCAACGCCCTTGGGGGGTGCCGTTGATCGGAAGGACTCGACAACGGCAGGAGCGCGTCACGGCCATGGCCTGTGGCTGCGGCCTCAAGACAGGCCACACTGGAAACCTGCGGCATCGAGTCATGGGTCCCCGTCGGTTTGCGATCAGCTCCTGCTGGATCAACTGTTCCGCGATCAGCATTGCCCTGGGGGCCGCCCTGGCAGCCCTGAGCCTGACGGCTCGGCCCAGTCCCGCCCTGGCCCAGGCCTGCGAATGCGGCTGCAGCCAGCCCAGCGTCGGCTATCTGGGCCCGGATGGTGCCTGCCGCTGCCCCTGCCAGGTCCTGCCCAGTCCCGGCCTGACGCCGGAAACCCTCAGCGGCCCCCCCAGACCGCCCAAGGCCGGCGGCGGTGACGACGTGCATTGGCAGTTCGACATGGACGACGATGACGACTGGCCGCTCTTCGGCCTCTGGTGAACTCCACGCACAGCCGTCTCAGGGCTCGGCGATCAGGCGGCGCAGCGCCGGCAGAAACAGCTCCATCGAGCCCAGGGCGAGAACGACGCAGAGCAGATTCACCAGCCAGCCCAGCAGATAGAGGGCCGGCAGGGCCAGGCCGTTCACACTGCCCGGCACGGAGGTGAACAGGTGATCGAGAGCGCCGTCGAGGACGGAGAACAGCGAGGCCGCGAACATCGCCAGCGAGCTCTGCAGCACGATCCGGGCCTGAGTCGGATCGGATGTGGCCGACAGGAAGCGGGCCACACTCATCTGGAAGCTGGCCACCAAGAACAGCACCGCGAAGACCGTGATCTGGGTGAGCTGTCTCTGGGCCGCCACCTCGCGGGCCTCCAGTAGCAGGTAGGCCAGCGCCACCCCCCAGAACAGCAGCCGCAGCACGCCGTAACTCCAGCGTTGCAGCCGCAGCAAGGAACGGCTCATAGGGCTACAGCCGGGGGATCTCCGCCGCCGGCAGCGGCGCCTTCTGGGGATGGAGGGGCACCCGCTGACCGCCCGCCACCAGGCGGTTGAGGGCATTGACGAAGGCATGGGCCGCCGCCACGACGATGTCGGTGTCGGCGGAGTGGCCGGAATAGAGCACGCCGTCATGGCGCAGGCGGATCGTCACCTCTCCCATGGCATCAATGCCTTCGGTGACCGATTTGATGCTGAACTCGACCAGCTCGTTGGGTACGCCGGCCAACCGATTGAGCGCCTGACAGACCGCATCGACCGGACCGGTGCCGATGGCGACCTCGCTCAGTTCGGCACCATCGGCGGTTTCGAGGCTGACGGTGGCCGTGGGCAGCAGGCCGGTGCCACAGCTCACCTGCACCCGCTTGAGGATGAAGCGGCATTCAGCCTGTTGCTGCACCTGTTCGGAGACGATCGCCTCGAGATCGCGATCGGTGATCTCCCGTTTGCGATCCGCCAACTCCTTGAAGCGGGTGAAGGCGTCGTCGAGATCGTGGCGCTCCAGGGTGTAGCCAAGTTCTTCAAGCCGGGCGCGGAAGGCGCTGCGGCCGCTCAGCTTGCCGAGGGAAATGCGGTTGTCGGCCAGACCGACGGTGCGGGCATCGATGATCTCGTAGGTGAGGCGGTGCTTGAGCACGCCGTCCTGGTGAATGCCCGATTCATGGGCGAAGGCATTGGCGCCGACGATCGCCTTGTTGGGCTGCACCGCCATGCCGGTGAGATTGCTGACCAGCCGGGAGGTCTTGGTGATCTCCTCGGTGCGCACACCGGTGAGCGGCGTGGTGCTGTCCGCCGGCCGGCCCAGGAAAGGGTTGTAGTAACTGCGGCGCACATGCAACGCCATCACCAGCTCTTCGAGCGAGGCATTACCGGCCCGCTCGCCGATGCCGTTGATCGTGCATTCGAGCTGACGGGCACCATTTTTGACCGCCTCGAGGAAGTTGGCCACCGCCAGGCCGAGATCGTTATGGCCGTGCACCGAAATCACGGCCCGATCGATGTTGGGCACGCAGCGGTTGATGCCGGCGATCAGTTCACCGAACTCCGTGGGGGTGGCATAGCCCACCGTGTCGGGGATGTTGATCGTGGTGGCGCCGGCCTCGATGGCGGCCTCGATCACCTGGTGCATGTACTCCGGATCACTGCGACCGGCGTCCTCGCAGGAGAACTCGACATCCTCGACGAGGGAGCGGGCATAGGCCACCATCTCGCGGGTGATCTCCAGCACTTCGGCGCGGGATTTGCGCAGCTTGTGCTCGAGATGGATGTCGCTGGTGGCGATGAAGGTGTGGATGCGGCGACGGGCGGCCGGAGCCACCGCCTCGGCGCAGGCCTTGATGTCGCCGGCGGCGGCCCGGGCCAGGCCACAGATCACTGGGCCGTCAGCAGTGCCGACCGTGGCGGCGATGCGCTGCACAGCGTTGAAGTCGCCGATGCTGGCGAAGGGGAAGCCCGCTTCGATGATGTCCACCCCCAGGCGGGCCAGCTGCTGGGCGATGGCGAGCTTCTCCTCCAGGTTGAGGCTGGCGCCGGGCGACTGCTCGCCGTCGCGGAGCGTGGTGTCGAAGATCAGAACCCGGCCGGGATCGCGCGCCATGACAGAAGACAGGGGGGTTAAGCGGAATGAGTATGAGTTGGGTGCATTCTAGGGCTTGGCCTGCCGCCTGGGCCCCCTGGCTCGACCAGCAGCGGCAAGGGCCGATCCGGTGCGAAGCGGCAGCGGCTGAGGCCTGATCAGCGGATCAACTGGTCGAAACAATCACCATCCTCCGGCTTCTGGCGCCTGCCCGGCGCCTGAATGCGGCGGGGCAGCAACCCGGCGGGAATGGCGAAGCTGATGGCCCAGGCCAGGGCAGAGGTGGCGATCGGCAGGCATTCGATCACCAGCCGATGGGGTTCCTGGTGGCCTGCGGCTCCGTCTTCCGGCTCAGCTGGCTGGCGGCCTGCTCGGCCTGGGCCAACAGCCTGGTGCGCAGCTCAAGCAGGGATCGTCTCCATCCCTTTGGTGAGCGGGACGCGTTGGCGCCGAACAGCTTCTGCACGCTGTCCTGCGGTTGCTGGAGCGGCTGGCGGTGCCGATGGCCTGGCTGGACAGTGCGCTTGAACCAAGGAGATTCGGGATACGGAAATACGAACTCTTCGTCATCCATTCAGCATCCAAATCCAAGGCCGGGAACTCTTGCTGGCCTCCGCTTGCGAAGGTGTTGCTCCAGGCTGAGGGCGTTGGCGGAAGCTCAAGCCAGCATGTCAAATCCCAGCGCGTCAGCAGAACAACGGCGGGAGTCAGCGTTGCCTTGATCGGGAATCGATGTCCATGGTGTGGCGGCCTGGCCTGGTGATCCCTGGCCGTGGCCAGGCGTGCTGCGAACCTTGAGCCTGGCGGTGAACAGCCTGCAGGAATGCGGCGAAACGTTGGGTGGTCGTGGTTCAGAAGGGTCCTATGCGCGGCTGAACACCGGCTGCTGCTGGGCCTCGCCCTTCTCCAGCCGGGGCCTGAGGCTGGCCAGATCAATGAAGCGATCGGCGGCGTTGCGCAGCTCCCGCGCCACCATGCCTTCGGTGCTGATCAGCACGATCTGCAGCCCCCGGGCCCGCAGCACCTCCACCAGGCGATCGAGATCGCGGCTGCCGCTGAGCAGCCACACCTGATCGGTGCGCGGCGCCACCGTCAGCAGGTCGATGGCGATCTCGACATCCAGATTGGCGCGGGTGTACTGGCGCTGCTCGCCATCGCCGCCACCGCCGCCGGAGCCGCCCCCCAGCTCCCGCAGCGGCCGGGTGCGCACGGTGTAGCCCAGGCTGGTGAGGGCATCGCGGAACGGGCGCTGGTCGGAGGGATCCTTGAGACCCGCATACCAGAAGGCACTGGAGAGCTCCAGCTGCGGGCCTTCGCCGGCCAGCTCCAGCAGATGGCGGGGGTCGAAGAACCAGCCCAGCTTCTGCTGGGCATAGAACATGCTGTGGCCGTCGACCGCCAGAACCCGCCGCATGGCCGTATCACCGAGTCCAGTTCCACGGGCAGCCTAGAAGCTGCCTCTACAGTGCGACCTCCGAGGGAAGCGAATGGCGGCAGGCGATCTGGCCCTCGTACTCCATGCCCACCTTCCCTATGTGCGCTCCGGGGAGGCGGGCTCCCTCGAGGAGGACTGGTACTTTCAGGCCCTGCAGGAGTGCTACCTGCCGCTGCTGGAGATGCTCGAGGCGGCTGCCGCCGACCCGCGCCAGCGGCCCCGCCTGACCATGGGCCTCTCGCCCACCCTGTTGTCGCTGCTGAGCGATCGGGGCCTGAATGCGCGCTTCGTGTCCTGGCTCGAGCAGCGGCTGGCGCTGATCGCGGACGCCCCGGCCGAGCTGGCCGTTGCCGCCCTCGAACTGGAGATGCGCCTGGTGGAGATCCGCCGGCAGTTTCTCAACTGCGGTGGCCGGCTGCTGAGCCGCTTCCGCCGCCTGCAGCAGGACGGCGTCCTCGATCTGATCACCTGCGGCGCCACCCACGGCTACCTGCCGCTGCTGCGCGATTCGCCTGAGTCGGTGCGGGCCCAACTGCTCACCGCCGTA
>CALPMR020000214.1 GCA_943324725.2 Bordetella parapertussis
AACAGTTTTCTGATAGAGAATTTCAGGCCCGCCAGTGGCCTTATTCTGTAATTTGATCTCCCGGATCAAGCCCGAACCATCAATGCCGTAGACATAGTAGGGATTCGAAGCGGCATGCACCACCCCTTGCAGGCCAAAAACCAAGCCTGCAGCCATTGCGACGCGCTTGATTGCTCTGACAACTGAAACAGGGGGACGATTAGAAGGCATAACGAAAGATCGGCTATATTAAAAATAGCAGGAAAGCAGTGGGCTCCATAACATAAAATGCTCAAATACCCATGCGCATCTGTTGCGCTTATGCCGCAGCCAGTCGTCGACAATTAAGTAGTCGAGCTTGAGAGCCGCCGACGGGCTTCTTGCCTGAAAGCTCCAGAATCCGCTCCACAGAGCAGCGAGCCACCCTGGGCGAACAATCCACCCAGCCCCAGCTCAGCAGCCTGCCTGGAGGGGCTGGGGTCCGAGGTCTGGACACAAGGCTCGTCGCTCAACCGACTATCCTGTCAGTCAGAGCGTTTCCGCCGTCCACATGCTTCGCACCACCGTCACCTGGATCTGGATGCTCAGCGGCGTCCTGATGATCATCAGCGTGCTGCTGCACAGCCCCAAAGGTGATGGCATGGGCGGTCTGGCCTCCAGCGGCGGCTCCATGTTCACCAGTGCCCGCAGCGCCGAAAACACCCTCAATCGCATCAGCTGGAGCCTCCTGGCTGTCTTTCTGGTGCTGGCCGTCATGCTCAGCGCCGGCTGGGTGAGCTGAGACCCAATGGCGCTCCATTCCAGACGAGCCCTGATCGGCCAGCTGCTGCAACGCTGGCGCGCACCCGTTGTGGCTCTGATCCCTTTCCTTGCGGCCGAGCGGGCAGGCGCCGCCGCCAAAGCTGTTGATCCCGCCTGGGATCTCAGTGAAGCCGAATGGAAGAAGCGCCTCAGCCCAGCAGCCTTCTCCGTGCTGCGCCGTGAAGGCACGGAGCGCTCTTTCTCCAGCCCGCTCAACCAGGAGCATCGCAGCGGCACCTTCGTCTGCGCCGGCTGCCGGTTGCCCCTGTTCAGCTCCAAGGCCAAGTTCGACAGCGGCACCGGCTGGCCCAGCTTCTGGCAGCCCCTGAGCAATGCCGTGGTCACCAAGCTGGATTTCAAACTGATCGTGCCGCGCAGCGAATACCACTGCCGGCGCTGCGGTGGGCACCAAGGCCACGTCTTCAACGACGGCCCAAGGCCCACCGGCAAGCGCTACTGCAACAACGGCGTTGCGTTGGCCTTTGTACCCAGCTGAACAGTCCGGGTCGGGCGACTCCCCTGCAGGCGGCTGGCCATGGGATTGCCCCTGCTGCTGCTTGTACTGGCCACTTGGTTGCAGAGGCGCCATCACAGCCATCTGCCCCGATGGTTGCAGGCCATTTCGCGCCAGAATGACTATTTCTGGAACGTCGCCGTAGCCCTGTCCATTGTAGTAGGGCCCATCGATATGTGCTGGAGCACTAGAACAACGGAGCGGACTGCACAGCTCAGGTGGGGAGCATAACAAAAGCAGCCGTGAAACCCGCTGCACAACTGAACAACAATAGAGCATCCCCTTAGATCAGCAACGGATCGAGAGGGCAACGCGGTACCTAGACCAGGAAACAGAATTGATCTGTGGCGCGGGCATGAAGCGGAGGAGTCCTTGGGGGGGGCACACAGGCGGGAGGACTCAATAAAGCTGATCAAGGCCCAGCCTGGCCTGAGCTTGTGGGCCCTGCAACTCCATAGGTTTCCTGGTGATCGGCACCGGGGATCATGAGGCTGCTCCACCATTTGTTGAACTACTTTTTGCTTGGCTTGAAAGCCAGCTCAGACTGTATTTTTCAGCGCTGATGGTCTGGCATTTTTGCCGCGAAAGTGGTACCGATTAGCCATTTACCATGGCGACGTCATCGCGACCTTAACAAGGATGTGCCGATATCCGGTACACCTGGATTTGATACCTGCCATTTCTTGCTCAGGAGTCCCTCTGGAATTGCACTGAAACCACGGATGCTGACTGCGAAAGTCAGGACAGCGCCCACAGGTAAGATTTTGGATCGATTTCAACCAGCAATCCAGAGAGAGAGGTGGGGGGGGCGTACCTCAAAGCATGGCTTCGAGCCGGGCTCGCTCCTGTGAAAAACCTGGAATCAGCCATTACACTAAATGCTGTACGAGATAGTCAGGAGATAGTATCGCTACAACTGCAGCCAACGACTCAATCCGATTGCAGACAAAGCGAGCCAACAAGGTCAGGCCACCTCAATTGATCAATAGAGGCCCAAACGACCAGTTCAACAATGCCAGATGAGTATGCGCGATAAGAACAACAAGCCCAACAACCGACATCGCAATGAGCAGCTCACTACCACCAGCCTTCAGAGCTAAAATAAAATCCAACTACGACTGCGAACATGCCGATCGAGCAAAATGCAATTACAATCCCATGACCACAAGGACAGGACGCTATTTGAGCGGCTGGGAAGTCAGCGATAATTTCATGAGCAGAGAGCAGGCTGCAGACACACTCTATCTGCCACTGCAAAGCTCAATCAGCTCCGAATTCGAAGCTGGAATCAATACCTCACCAGTCGAGTCAACAAACAGAATCACCAGATAAGCAAAGTTACCTCAACGAGACCGGAGCAGGACAAAAGCATGATTCCGAACGCATTCTTATCCTAAAAACGAATCAGAAACGATGACTGAGAATACTACAATTCTTCCCGGCTCGCAGCCGCTGCTCTCGAGACTTCTTTCAGACTACTGCAGAAGCTCGAAGACTATTTATGTGATTATATCAACCTCACCACACTGGAATCATCAAGCCCAAAGATGGCTGGCCATGTTTGTTTGCCGGAAGATAAGAGACGCAGTATCAGCAGCGAGTCTCTATGCAGTCGGCGGCGAAGGGGACTGGGAACATGTCGACATTATTCATATTGACATGAAAACTTTTCGAGCGAAACTGCAGGTTGATGATCTGGTGATTCTCAGCTGCTCCCATGATTGCCCAGTTTCGCGCAATTTAGCCGAAAATCCACCTGATTTGCTTCTTGACTTTACGGCGTACGCCATTGATCCAGGCAAAAACGAGTACACCTATTCAGGCTCAGACATTGAAAATATTAATAAATTAACTAGTTTACTCAGCGACACAAGCTCTCGACAGGAGCTGGTGAAAAATTTATACGCACGAATTTCCGGTGATTTATCCATACTTTCACCTGCTCCCTTCCGCATTTACGCTCACCCAAAATGCTGGTCACAAATGAAAGCCGGCCTGTTTATCGATGCAGGGGCATTCGATGGGGCTGAGGCCAAATGGCTCTCAGAAAAAGCTCCTCAAGGTTCAAAAATACTAAGCTTTGAATACGATAAAGACAATTTTGACAAATTCCTGAGCAATCAACATAATGACATCGGCAATATTGAGTTCATTCATGCGGGTCTTTGGTCTCATTCGGGCTTCGGCGAAGTCGCAGGATCAGGGGTTGGAGCCATGGTTAAGTTCAATCCAGCCGATACGAACAAGGCCGATAGCGGCAACCCCTTGATCACACTCGACGAATTCTATTCCGACCATTACCAAGGAACGCCGGTCTCGTTCATCAAGATGGACATCGAAGGCGCTGAGACGGAGGCCATCAAGGGAGCAAGAACAATAATAAAGGAACACCGTCCAGTACTGGCCATATCCATTTACCATAAACCCAGTGATCTATGGGAGATTCCACTACTGATTCACAGCCTGAATCCAGACTATTCATTCTTCATCTCCCAGCACGCCGCCATCCTGACGGAAACCGTTCTTTATTGCGCCTGATTTAATATGCATTTATCTAGCAAATGAAGCCAGATTGTCGAATTGGCAACATTTGCAGTTCTGCAGCCTCCTGCTGAGCCGAACAAGAATCAGCTCCACACCTTCTGGCCAGTGGTGACTTCTGGCCTGACTCTTTTGGATCTGCATCTGGCAGCTGGATCGGCGAACACCCTCTGCTCGTTCGAGCGATCACAGGTTGCATTTGATTGATGGGATGTGTCGAATCAAACCATGAAAAAGCGCCCCCGAAGGGGCGCGATCAGCTGAGTCCCTCAGAGTACTGAGGGATCTGGTCGCTGCTGCGATCAGTAGTCGAAGTCGCCGCCGCCCATGCCGCCGCCGGCCGCAGCTGCTTCCTTCTTATCGGGCAGATCAGCCACGATGCACTCGGTGGTGAGCACCATGCCGGCGATCGAGGCCGCGTTCTGCAGACCGGAGCGGGTGACCTTGGCGGGGTCAACGATGCCGGCTTCCAGCATGTCGACATACTCGCCGGTGGCGGCGTTGTAACCCTCGTTGAAGGGCTTGTTGCGCACATGCTCGGCGACGACAGCGCCGTTGGCACCGGCGTTCTCAGCGATCCGCTTGAGCGGAGCAGTGAGGGCCGAGGCAACGATGGTGGCGCCGATCAGCTCCTCACCGGAGAGGTTGGCGGCCGCCCACTCTTCGAGCACCGGGGCCAGGTGAGCCAGGGTGGTGCCACCGCCAGGGACGATGCCTTCTTCAACAGCCGCCTTGGTGGCGTTGATGGCATCTTCCAGGCGCAGCTTCTTGTCCTTCATCTCGGTCTCGGTGGCGGCACCCACCTTGATCACGGCCACACCGCCGCTCAGCTTGGCCAGACGCTCCTGCAGCTTCTCCTTGTCATAGGAGGAGTCGGTTTCGTCCATCTGCTTGCGGATCTGCTCGCAGCGAGCCTTGACCGCCACTTCGTTGCCTTCGGCGACGATCGTGGTGGTGTCCTTGTTGATGGTGATGCGGCGGGCGGTGCCCAGCATCTCCAGCTTGGTGTTCTCCAGCTTGAGGCCGGCATCCTCGGTGATCAGCTGACCGTTGGTGAGAACGGCGATGTCCTCGAGCATGGCCTTGCGGCGATCACCGAAACCAGGCGCCTTGACGGCCGCCACGTTGAGCACACCGCGCAGGCGGTTCACCACCAGGGTGGCGAGGGCTTCCTTCTCGATGTCCTCGGCAATGATCAGCAGGGGCTTACCGGTGCGGGCGATCTGCTCGAGCACGGGCACCAGGTCTTGCACCAGACCGATCTTCTTGTCGGTGAGCAGGATGTAGGGCTCTTCGAGCACCGCCTCCATGCGCTCGGTGTCGGTGGCGAAGTAAGG
>CALPMR020000215.1 GCA_943324725.2 Bordetella parapertussis
CGCAGCCCGAGATCAATTCGAGCAGGCCAAAAACAAGTATCTGATCGGTTTGCGCGATCTGCGTCTGCAGGTCGCTCAGTCTTACTTCGATCTCCAGCAGTCCGATGAGCAGGTGCGCATCGGTCAGGAGTCGGTGCGCTCGTCCCAGGTGAGCCTGCGCGATGCCCGGGCCCGCTTCCAGGCCGGCGTGGCCACCAAGCTGGAGGTGCTCCAGGCCGAAACCCAGCTGGCCCGCGACCAGCAGCTGCTCACCAACGCCCTGTATGGCGCTGTCACCGGCTCCGGTCAGCCGGGTCAGTCAATCGCCAGGCGCACATTGGCTGCGCTGCTCTCCCTGCCCCAGGACGTCACCCCGACGGCCAAGGATGCCTCCCGGGTGATCGGCACCTGGCTGCCCACGCTGCAGGAAAGCATCGTGGCGGCCTATGCCTTCCGCGAAGAGCTGGATCAGCTCATCCTCGACATCTCGGTGGCCAACAGCAACGCCAACGCCGAGTTGGCCAAGGTCCAGCCACTTCTCAATATTGTCAACACCCTCTCCGGAGGCCGCACCAGTGGTTACGAGTTCATCGACCAGAACCAAGCGGTCCCCAATCAACTGAGCTGGAGAGTCGACAACACGATTGGTCTGAACGTGCGCTGGAATCTGTTCGATGGCGGCGGATCTCAGGCCCTGTACCGCCGTCAGAAGCAGATCGCTGAGGAAAAGCGATTCCGGTTCGCCGATCGGCGCAATGTGATCCGCGAGGAAGTGGAGAGAAGCTTCTACGAGCTTGAAGCCAACAACCGCAACATCACCACCACCTCCCGCGAGGTGCTCTCCGCCCGAGAATCCCTGCGCCTGGCCCGCCTGCGCTTCCAGGCCGGCGTCACCACCCAGCGAGAAGTGGTCGATACCCAGCGGGATCTCACCAATGCCGAGGTGCGCTACTCCAACGCCATCGCTGACTACAACAAGGGTCTGGCCAGTCTCCAGCGTCGTACCGGCCTCGATCAGATCTCGATCTGCCCGGCCCCCAGCCTGCCTCCGAACAAGCCGGTGGTAGCCGGTGCCACCGATGTGCCGGTAGAAGTCCAGCCCTTGGTGCCGGCCTGTCAGGCCAAGTTCCGTCCCAGCCAAGCTCCTTCCCCCTCGCTCGCTCCCTGAGCTAACTGCCCGTGCCCAGCCGTCCGGGTCTCTCGGTTATCGCGTGCCTCAGGCTCGGGTTGTTTCAGGCGTGTCTCGGTGCTCTGGCGGTGATTTTCGCCGGTCTGCTGAACCGGGTGATGCTCTCTGAGCTGGCCTACCCCGGCCTGCTGGTGGGGGGAGCACTGGCCTTTGAACAGTTCGTGGCTCCGTCCCGGGTGCTGTTCGGCCAGGTCTCCGACGCCCATCCGATTGCCTCCCGCCATCGCGTGCCCTACGTGCTGATCGGCACGGCGTTGTTCTGCCTGCTGGCGGTGCTCTCCATCCCTTTGATCTTCCAGGTGGGTCGGTTGCTGGCGCTGGGTGAGCAGCCCGTTCTGGCCCTGGGGATCGCGGCCCTCTGCGGCCTGTTCGCCCTCTATGGACTGGCGATCTCCCTCGCCACCACCCCCTATCTGGCCCTGGTGATCGACCGAACCGACGAGCTTGAGCGCCCCCGGGCCGTCGGCATCATCTGGTGCATGCTCACTGTCGGGATTGTGATCGGTGCCATCGCCATCAGCTTCAGCCTCCGATCCCTCGATGGGGTGGTGGATCCTGCAGTTCTTGAGCCCACCCTGAGACGATTCATGGCCATCGTCGCCTCGCTGGTGATGCTGCTGACCCTGATCGCCACCTGGGGGATGGAAGCCCCCGGCCAGCTCGGTGACAGCCAGGCCGGTCGCGATGATGCCGTCACTCTGGTCCAGTCCTGGGCGTTGATCACCTCCAGCCGCCAGGTGCTCGTGTTCTTCAGTTTCCTGGTGCTGTTCACCCTGGGGCTGTTTCTGCAGGATCCTGTGCTGGAGAGCTACGCGGCCCAGGTGTTCGCCATGCCGATTGCAGCCACCACCCAGCTCAATGCTTTCTGGGGAGTCGGCACCCTGGTGGGTCTGTTGCTGGCAGGACTCTGGATCGTCCCCTGGCTGGGCAAGCTGCCCACGGCCCGCCTCGGCTGTCGCCTGATCGTGGCCTCGCTGGTGCTGCTGCTCCTCTGTGGCCTGGCCCCGAACATTCCTGTGCTCAAGCTGGTCATGGTCGGTTTTGGTCTCGCCGCTGGCATCGCCACCAACAGCACCCTCTGCCTGATGCTGGATCTCACCTTGCCCCAGGCGGCCGGCACCTTTGTCGGGGTCTGGGGTCTGGCCCAGGCCATCTCCCGTGCCCTCGGCAAACTCCTGGGCGGCGGCCTCTACGACCTGGGACGATGGCTGCACCTCGGCAACGGCTCCTATTCCCCCTTCGCCCTGGTTCTGGCGGTGGAAACTGTGGTGGCGGTTCTGGCCCTGGTGCTGCTCAACCGCATCAACGTTCACCAGTTCAGGGAGGATACGGGCCGCAGTCTCACAAAGGTCCTGGCCATGGAACTCGGATGATGCTCGCCGCTCCCGCCCTTGATCCGGCGCTTTCCTCCCTGATCGATCGCGTCGCCGAGCGGCAGCGCGCTGATTTCGGCCACATGGCCAGTGACATCAAGGACGATGGCTCGCTGATCACCGCCTGTGATCGCTGGAGCGATGCCACGTTGGTGAGTGGTCTGGCCGAACTGTTCCCCGGCGAGGGGGTGCTCAGCGAGGAGGGCCACAAACAGGTGCCTGGCAGTTCCGCCTATTGGGTCGTCGATCCGCTGGATGGCACCACCAACTTCGCCGCTGGCATTCCGTACTGGGCCATCTCCATCGCCCGCTTCGACGCCGGAGTGCCGGTGCTGGCCATCCTCGATGTGCCCCCTCTGCGGCAGCGCATCGTGGCGATCCGCGGCGGTGGGGCCTGGCGCAATGGCAAGCCCCTGCAGCCTCCTTCGATCCAGTCCCACAGCGCCGGTTGCGCTTCTCTTTGCAGTCGCTCGATCGGCGTGTTGCAGAAACTGCCTGATCGTCGTTTCCCAGGCAAGATTCGTCTGCTGGGGGTGGCCAGTCTGAATCTGGTGAGTGTGGCGATGGGGCAGACGGTGGCCGCCTTGGAGGCCACACCCAAGATCTGGGATCTGGCTGCAGCCTGGCTGGTGTTGTCGGAATTGCAGTGTCCCGTCCGCTGGCTGCAGCGTCAGCCGGGGGCTATTGCTGCTGGCACCGACCTGTCCCACACCGATTTCCCGGTGCTCGTGGCCGACCGCCCCGCAACCCTGGATCGTTTCATGCCCTGGGCGGATGCTCTGCTGGCCTAGGTGTGTGTGTTGCCCATCAGGCCGTGCTGAGCCAAGTGAACCAACGCGCTCCATATCAACGACCAGAGTGGTCTCAGACAGGTCTCATAAGCGATCTCGCTTCAGTCAGGCCTGGTGCTTGAGATCGCTTGCGGTAGGGATGATCTCGGCGAAGCAGCCCGCCGGGATTCAGGTCACTGGTTACCGCTTCCTCAGCTTGATTCCGAGATGAATCCCCGTTGCGGCGGAAGAGCCCTCGATTGCTGTACGTCGATCCAGGCGCAACAGGCACCTGGGCTGGCCTGGTTGCTCGGGGGCTGGCTGCCTCGTAAAACAGATCCCCGCTCGCCTGAATCTGTCGCCGGCGCAGCCGCACCGAGTACTGCAGGCTGAGCCCGTTGACCGGATCGTCAAAGAAGAGGGAGCGGTGAGGATGCTTGTCAATCAGGCCCCGCAACTGCAGCACAGGGCGGATCAGGGCTTGGCGCAAAGCCTCAAGGACGGCGAATCAGTTGCCGCGCAGGGAGAAATCGAAACTGCCCAGCAGGCATGAAGTCCAGGCAGCAGCCTCGCCGCAGCCCATAAAAAGCGTGGTCGAGACGGGCGCTCTCCTTCCGCTCGATCCATTCCTGGATCAGCAGTTCAGCAGTCCCAGTGGCCCCCTCATGGGAAGCCTTTCGAGGGCCGGTGCCAGGGGGAGGCAAGTCACTTGCGTTGGCGAGGCTGGCGAGGCTGACCAGCCAGGTGGGTCTCAAAGCTTGATCAAGCCAGCCTCCCGTTCTGGACCCAGCGGGCCGGGCGCCTGCTTCGATCCCATCACCGCAGCGATGTCCCTCCTGGGCTGAAATTTGCCCGATCCGGGGATGGGGTGGTAATCTTTTGGACTGCGCGGGAAACCGAGCAGTCGTGCCAACGGCGGATCAGAAGGAAGGAGGTGTTGAATCACCTTGATCTGGAAGACACCAAGGAAGGGACGGAACGGGTGAGCTGCTAGGTTCACCAAGTCTCAAACGGAGCGGCTGAAGCCGCACCCAAGAGGCGATCTACAACGAAGGAGGCGCGAGCCGCCGGTGTTGTAGGTTTCACAAGTCGCCGGGAGGCGACGCGCCGCGAGATCCCCGAGAGGGGAGAGAGCGGTAGCACCTGGACAACCAAAGAAGTTTAGGAACTGACGCTTTCACTGCGTCGGGTGATCCTGAGGGAGCTGAAGTATCCAAGCCTGATAAGGGTAAGGATACTGGAAGCGAACGCAGGGTGCTTGTATCGGTCGATACGAGATGGAGGCGAGGCGAAAGCCAGCTGAAGCACCGGACGAAACGAGCAGTGAAGGTGTGAGGTCCCGTCAAAAGAAAAATAGCGACGGGAGCAGTAGGGATGACGGTGAAGGGTTCTCACGACCTGGAGCCGAGCAACCATTCCACTGTGAGTCGCGAACCGGATCTGAGATCCTGGAAAGTCGAGTTCAGTGTAGGGAAACTCTGAAGCGAAAGCCAAAGAGCTAACCAAAGCTGAAAGCGGCACTCTCGAAACTTTCTGTGTCAGCGGAAGGGGCAGCAACTGCAAGAAAGCGAAAGCGGAACTTGTGGGAGTCATGCAAATCAGACTGAGAGGAGCAAGCGCGCCAAGAGCCTGAGCAATCAGGAAGGAAGTGTGTGAAGTGAATCAACAGGGTTTGATCTACAACGGAGAGTTTGATCCTGGCTCAGGATGAACGCTGGCGGCGTGCTTAACACATGCAAGTCGAACGAACCTTCGGGTTAGTGGCGGACGGGTGAGTAACGCGTGGGAATCTGCCC
>CALPMR020000216.1 GCA_943324725.2 Bordetella parapertussis
GAGAGCACGTAGTGGCCATCCTGGCGCTTCAGCCGTACCCTCAGGATCTCCAGACAGCTGGCAATTCGACGCGAAATCGAGCTCTGATTGCAGGACTGCCGCGCTCCGGCCAACTGGCCATTACCCAGCCATAGCAACAGATCCAGGGCCTCCAGCTGCTCTTCAGTGACCATTCAGACTTAGCCGTCAGCCTCAAGCAGGTCAACAAGCTAAGTCACGAAAGATCCGAGCAGATGCCCTAGTGCCGCCGAACACATTACAGCCAGGCCACCTAGCGTTGCGGCCCTTTTTCCACCAGGATTCCGGTATTGAATCGCTCCATGGTCGGCGCCCCCAGCCCCAGCTGCCACAGCGCCACCACAGCCCAGTAACCCTGGGCCCGGGGCCGGGTGGCGGAGGTGGAATCCACCACCCGCTGCCGGATCAAGTCCAGGGTTTCGGGCAGGTCATCGATCCCCATCACCTTGACCTTGCCCTGCAGCCCCAGGCTCTTGAGGGCCCGGCCGATGCCGATGGCGCCGCCGGCATCGGCCGCGACCCAGCCGCGCAGAGCTGGATGGGCAGCCATGGTGAGCCGGGCCTGCTGCTCGGCTTCGTCGATGCTGTCGTTGTCGGCCGGGGTTGCCACCACCTTGATGCCGGGATGGGCGGCGAACACCTCGCGATGGCAGCGCACCCGGATCGCGTGGTTCGGGGCCGCCGGCACCCCCTGCATGATCGCCACCTCACCCTGGCCGCCCAGCAGTTGCACCAGGCGCTCGGAGCCGATGCGGGCCTGCAGGCAGAAGTCATTGCCGATGCTGGGCAGCCCCAGGCCTTCCGGGCCGACGGAATCAAACACCGTCAGCGGAATGTGCGCCCGGATGGCCTTCTCGAGCAGGGGCTTGAGGCGGGGGCCATCGAGCAGATCGATCGTGATGCCGCTGGGATGGCTGGCGATCGCCGCCTCCAGGATCGCGGCCTGCTCGGCGACATCGGCCTTGGCGGGCGGCCGGTAGTCGATGCGCACCGGATGGCCCGTCTGGCGCTCCAGGCTGGTCGCCGCCTCCAGCGCCCCCTGATGCACCAGGTCAAACCAGGGATGGGGCAGCTTCGGGATCAACACGAAGCGCAGCGGCTGCGCCGCCGTTTTGGCGGGTGCAGCCGTTTTGGCGGGTGCAGCCGTTTTGGCGGGTGCAGCCGGCGCCGCCAGGGGCGAAGCCAGAAGCAGGGCACCGGCGCCCAGCGCCAGCCAACCCCGCTCCAGCACCCGCCGGCGGACCACCTGCAGAGCAGCCCGCCGGCGCACCGTCATGCCAACGCTCTTCATGCCCGCGATCTCCAGTTCAGCTTGCAGCGAGTCTGGGCCGTGAAACCCTCCGACCAGCTGATCGCCGAGGAAGCACAGCATTTTGAAATCCTCCGAGCCCTGAAGCCAACGCACCGAGCCGGCGGATCACACCGAACCATCCATCCCCGCCATCACCGCCTGCCCCCTCAAGGCGGCAGCCACCGATCAGAAATTCGCGCCCGATCGACCCATTCGTGCGCCATCGAGACGCTCGCGCCGGCGGCCGCCTTCATCCACACCGGGGCTGCCTGTGAACAACTGCTGAAACCCTGATCAGCCCCGGCTGCTCTCCCTAGCCTGCGGACAATCCCGATCCCGGACTTCGCGCCGCGGGCCATGACCCCGATCATCATCACGGCCCGCCGCTGCCTCTGCCGAAGCAGCGGCAGTCGCGTCAGCTCCCTGTCCCTCGTCACCGGCAGCGATGGGGGCCTGAGCTGATGGAACTCGCCGCCAGCCAACCGATCTGGTCCCTGCCGGTCGAGCAGGTCTATGCCGCCCTGCAGAGCGATCCCCAGGGATTGAGCCAGGCCGAGGCCCAGCGGCGCCTGGTCCGCTACGGAGCCAACCGGCTGCCGCCCCAGAAACGCCGGCCGCTGCTGCTGCGCTTTCTCGATCAGATGGTGCACTTCATGGCCCTGCTGCTCTGGATCGCCGGCGCCCTGGCCTTCGCCGCCGGCACGCCGCAGCTGGGCTGGGCGATCTGGTCGGTGGTGCTGATCAACGGCGTCTTCTCGTTCTGGCAGGAGTTCCAGGCGGAGCGCACCCTGGCCGCCCTGACCCGCTCCCTGCCCCGGCAGGTGCAGGCCTGGCGCGACGGCCAGCTGGGCTTTCTCAATGCCGAGGAGCTGGTCAGCGGCGATCGGCTGCTGCTGGAAGAGGGCGACCGGATACCGGCCGATTGCCGCCTGGTCGTCGCCCACGATCTCTGCCTCGATCTCTCGGTGCTCACCGGCGAATCCCTGCCGGTGGCCCGCCACAGCGAGGCGGTGGCGAGCGATCCGGCCCGGATGCGGATCGCCAGCGCCGAACGGCCGAATCTGGTGCTGGCCGGCAGTGCGATCGCCTCCGGTCGCGGTGAGGCGATCGTCTACGCCACCGGCGCCGAAACCGAATTCGGCCAGGTGGCCCATCTGGCCGCCGGCACCCGCCGGGCGGTCAGCACCCTGGAGCAACAGGTGGCCCGCATCGTGCACACGATCAGCACGATCGCCGTGACGATGGGGCTGATCGCCTTCGGCCTCAGCCTGCTGTTCGTCGGCATGGGCCCGCTGGAGAGCCTGGTGTTCGCGGTGGGGATCATCGTCGCCAACGTGCCCGAGGGCCTGCTGCCCACGGTCACCCTGGCCCTGGCCCTGAACGTGCAGCGCATGGCACGGCGCCAGGCCCTGGTGCGCCGCCTCTCGGCGGTGGAAACCCTGGGCTCGGTGAGCGTGATCTGCAGTGACAAGACCGGCACCCTGACCAGCAATCGCATGGCGGTGGAGCAGACCTGGCTGCCCGAGTGCGCCTCGCCCCAGGCGGAGCGGCTCAAGCCGCTGCTGCTGCGCTGCGCCGCCCTCTGCAGCAATGCCCGCCTGGAACGCGAAGCGACGCCGACTGGCAGCGAGGCCGAGGCCGCCTGGCGCGCCATCGGCGATCCCACCGAAACGGCGATGCTGCTGGCAGCGGCCGCCGCCGGGCTGATCCCGGCGGAACTGCAACAACGCCACCGGCGCCAGCGCGAAATTCCCTTCGACTCCCACCGCCGCCGCATGACCGTGCTGGTGGAGTGGTCACCGGGGAATGACGACCTGCCTGGAGCCCTTGCCGCGCCCATCACTCCCAGTGCTGCTGCCGGGCCCCTGCTGACGATCACCAAGGGGGCACCGCTGGAAGTGCTGACCAGCTGCAGCGGCTGGATCACAGCGGCGGGGCCGATCCCGCTCAACGAGGCGATGCGGCAGCAGGTGGTGCTGGCCAACGACACACTGGCCAGCAAGGGCTACCGGGTGATCGCCGTGGCGATCCGGCCCGGCGACGACAGCCTGCGGGCGGCCGAACCGGAGCGGCTGGAGAGCGGCCTGCTGTTTCTGGGCCTGCTGGGGCTCTACGACCCCCCGCGCCCCGAGGTGGCAGACGCCATCCGCCAGTGCCAGGAGGCGGGCATCAAGGTGACGATGGTGACCGGCGACTACGGCCTCACCGCCCAGGCGATCGCCCGCCAGATCGGCCTGCTGGAGGCACCCGAGCATGACGGCGGCAGCTTCGGCCACCAGGGGGATGGCGCCGATCCGGTGCGGGTGATCGACGGCGGCACCCTCGATCTGATCAGCGATCTGCAGCTGCGCCAGCTGCTCAAGTACCGCCACCGGCTCGTGTTCGCCCGCATGGCGCCGGAGCAGAAACTGCGGCTCGTGCAGGCCTACCGCGCCCTGGGGGAGGTGGTGGCCGTCACCGGTGATGGCGTCAACGACGCCCCGGCCCTGCGGGCCGCCGATGTCGGCCTGGCCATGGGCATCAGCGGCACCGATGTCGCCCGGGAAGCCGCCGACATCGTGCTGCTCGACGACAACTTCGCCACGATCGTGCAGGCCATTCGCTACGGCCGCTCCGTGGTCAGCAACATCGGCCGCTTCATCACCTACGTGCTGGCCTCCAATGTCAGTGAGGTGGCTCCCTTCCTGGCGATGGTCACCGCCGCCATCCCGGCGGCCCTGACGGTGCTGCAGATCCTGGCGGTGGATCTGGGCACCGATCTGTTGCCGGCCCTGGGCCTCGGTGCCGAATCGCCGGAACCGGGGGTGATGCGCCTGGCCCCCAGGCCCCGCGGGCAGGCGCTGCTGGACCGCGCCGTGATGGTGCGCGCCTACCTGGTGCTGGGGCTGGCGGAAGCCATCGCCGCGATGAGCGGCTATCTGCTGGTCTGGCGGCACCATGGCATCGGCCTGAGGGAGCTTCAGCGGCTGGCCCCCCAATTGCTGCATCACACCGCCCCGCCGGCGGTGATGGCGATTCAGCAGCAGGCCGCCAGCGTCACCTTCTGCCTGATCGTGGCCGGCCAGATGGGGGCCCTGCTCGCCTGTCGCAGCGACCAGCAGCCGTTCTGGAAACGGCTGAGAACACCCAATCGCCTGCTCTGGCTGGGCCTGATCAGCGAGCCCCTGGTGGCCGGCACCATGGTGCTGATCCCGGCCCTGGCCACGGTCTTCGGCAATGCCCCGTTCCCGGCCGCCTGGCTGCCGGCCATGGGCCTCTCGACGCTGCTGGTGCTGGCCGCCGATACGGCCCACAAACACTGGAGCGCTGCAGCCAGCGGGGCACTGTCGCCCACTCTCGTTCAGTAGCCCGAAGAGCCGGCCGGCGGGCGGCTGGCGGGCTGCCTGGCCAGCCAGTCGCTCAACGCAATCGGCCGGGATTGGTCGTAGCCCAGCGGCAGCCAGAGATCGCCGGCAGCGGAGGCGAAGTGGATCTGCCAGTGATAGAGCCCGGCATAGGCGGCGGGATCGTCGCGCAACAGGGCGGCGTAGTGGAGCACGGCCCGGCCGTAGTGATCGCTGTTGTTGTAGCCCCAGAGCCCCTTGCTGATGTCCTTCAAGCCACCCCGCCGCACCAGATAGCGGGCGGCCGCGTGGATGGCGCTGCGGGGATCGCGGATGTCGGCGCCATTGCCGATGCCGGGTTCGGCCCAGGTGGAGGGCAGAAACTGCATCGGCCCGCGGGCATCGGCGACGGAGATGCCATCGA
>CALPMR020000217.1 GCA_943324725.2 Bordetella parapertussis
CAACAGACGGGCCCAAGGGGGATGTCACTCCATGATTCTCACCTCGATCACCTCGAGTTCGATCACCTCCACCGCCTGCTCACGGCTGGTCGTGGCCCTGGCGGCTGAAGCCGGTGCCCCGCCGGCCAGGGCGGCGGTGGCGAACTCCCCCAGGCGACGGGTCATCCAGTAGTCGATGCCACCGCCGAGAACGCCGCCAAGCAAAGGAATCGAGCTCTCCAGGCGCAGCAGTCCGCGCTCGCCGACGCGACCGACCAACCGGAAACCGACCGCCCGGTTGATGGCCTGCAGGGTGGTCGCCGGCAGGCGACGCAACTGGGCCTGGGCGAAGCGCTGGCTGGCCTTCACCCCCACCTGCTTGAGCACCTCGGCGGCCTCCTCCCCCAGCAGGGTGAGCAGGATCTGGGTGCGAACCGCCTGATGCTCCAGGTCGTAGCCGTGCAGCTGGGCGATGGCGCCCACCATCCGGATCTGGATCAGCCAGGTGGCGGTGACGGCGGCGGGAAGCTGCAGCGGCAGCAGGGCAAAGCCACCCAGACCGGTCAGAAAACCCGTGCCCGCATTGCAGCGGGCCTGAGCTTCGATCAGCTCCTCGATCGCCCGATTCAGGCCGACCCTGGGCAGCCGCAGTTGATAGTCCGCCGCCAGTTCGGCGGCCGAGCGCAGGCGAAAGGCGGGCTCGCCGCTGAGCGGGTTGACCAGGGGCGCACCGTCGAGGCCCCAGCGCACGATCGCCGCCACCAACGCCAGGCCCCGAGCCTGGAGATCGAGCTCAGGGGCCATGGCCGCAATCAGCACCACCCCACAACGCTAGGCAGCTTCGCTGCGCCGACCAAGCGGGGCATCGGTGCCAGTCGAGCGGCTCTCCGGCGGTAGCGGCCCGTGCAATTCCCGGGCCAGCCGCGGGCGGTCCACCCAGCAACCCAGCTGGGCGGCGATCACGTCGAGATCCCGTTCGGCATTGCCCAGGCAGCAGGTGCCGCCAGGGGAAGGGGTGACGTTGAAGATCAGTCTGGGGATCGCCGGGATGCTCACCTCGCCGAGCATCAGGCGGCGGTTGCGCTTGTCGATCAGCTGGGGCCGCACGCCGCCGTAGCCCTTGGCGAGGCGCAGATCCTCGAGCTGCATGCTGGGCACGATCTTGCGAGCATCGGCCAGGAACAGGCGGCGACCCAGCCAGGGCAACTCGAACAGCAGGTTGCGCAGGATGTAGCCGCGGATGTCGGCCACCCCGAACAACTGCCAGAACACGGCCAGCACCGCCCAATCGAGCCGCAGCACCCGCAGGAACTGCCAGAACGAAGCCGGCCGGTAGCGCTCCAGCAACGGCAACAGCAAGGCCGTGGGGCCGAAGCGGGTCTTGCCGGGGGCGCGCACGTCCGGATCGCCATGGATGGCGGCGAAGGGCAGCTTGTCGTTCTGCACGGTATAGACCTTGCCGCGCAGCAGATCGGGGGTGAAGTAGAAACTACCCGCCACCGGCAGACAGGAGTACTCCAGACCGAAGCCCAGCTGCTGGGCCATCAGCAGGCTGTGGGCGCCGGCATTGACCACCACATGGCGGGCCCTCAAGGTGGCGGGCCCCTCCGGCCCCCGCAGCTCCACCCGGATGAACTCCGCTTCCGGCACCAGGCGCTCGACCGTGGTGCCCAGCTGCAGATCCAGCTGGCGGCCGCTGCCGGCCATCGCCAGTTGAGCCTGCTGCACGAACGATCCGGCCAGGGCCTCGTAATCCACCGCCGTGGGGGAGTTGCGGATGCCGATCGCCACGATCTCCTCGGGACGCAAGACGCCGTCCACCAGGGCCACGGCGGGTTCCCACTCGGCGACCTGCTGCTTCTCCAGCAGCTCCATCGCCGGGAAATGGGGCGAGAAGCTGGCAAAGCGCTGGCGCAGGAAGGCAGATTCCCGCTCCCCCACCGCCAGCACCAGCTTGGGCGTGCGGAAGACACAGCGGCCGGCCTGTTCGGGCGGCAGCAGCTCGGCATAGCGGCCGATCATCTCGGCGGTGCGCTGCACCGAGCGGGCTTTCTCCAGGCTGTAGTTGGTCTCGATGTCACCGCAGTGGATCGTCTGACTGTTGCTGGTGGCGCGGGAATTGACCTGGGCCAGCTGGTCGTAACGCTCCACCAGGGTGAGGTGAGCGAGGTCCGTGTAGCGGGCCAGCTCGAACAGCAGGGCGGTGCCGCAGACCCCGCCACCGATGATCAGCACGTCGGTGTCGGCGCAGGGGCTGTCGGCGGGGGCGATGGCGGCGGACTCGGACACCGGCGGCGGCAATGGAGTGCCCATGCTGAAGGATCAGCGCCCCCGGGTGGGGTCCGCCAGGGACCGGAGGCGCTCCAACCGTGACCTATGCTGCCGGGAGAGCCGCAGGCTGGATCCTGCAGGCTGAACAGGGGCGATTAGCACAGCGGTAGCGCACTTCCTTCACACGGAAGGGGTCACTGGTTCGAATCCAGTATCGCCCATCTAGATTTTTCGGCAATTCTCAGCGGTTTCGTGGTCCCCTGTGATCACAAACCGCGATGGCTTCCATCCGCCAGATCATGGGGCGTTGGCAGGTTCAGATCCGCCGCGCCGGCGTCCGCCGCAGCCGCACCTTCAGCAGTCGCGCTGAGGCTGAGGCTTGGGCCCACAGCATCGAGGCGCCGCTGCGCTTTGCAGTCAGGGGCCCGGCGCCAGCCGTCCTTGCCGAGGCCCCGACCACCTTCGGGGCTGTGGTGCGCCGATACCAGGAGCAGGAGCGCCCCAAGCACCGTTCCGGCCCCAACGAGCACCCCATGCTCAACCCCATCCAACGGCATTGGATTGCGACGGTGCCGTGCGAGCAGCTCAGCAGCGTTCACCTGGCGGCCATGATCGCCGCACCTTTGTTGGAATGCCCCACTTGATGGTGGCCCTGTTCAAGCCATCATCGGAGTTGGCCGCAGCCACATCGGAGGGCATCACCACCAATTAGATCTGTGGAGACCGAAACCTTGCCGTCGCCCTCGGCATCAACCTTGACTGCAACAGCGCACAGGCCTCAATCGAGGCCACCAGGATCGTCACCAGCAGGATGAAGGCCTGCTCATGGGAGGAGAGTCCAGGCTGCTGTTCCAGCAGCGGAGCGAGGGCCGCCCACAGAGGAGAAGACTCAGCCTCGGGATAGATCCGCTGAAGTCGCTTCTGCAGACGCGGGTCCGCCAGGGATGGCTCGCCGGCATTGTGAGCGAAGTCGTTTCGCACGGTGCGGATGGCGTTCAGTGCAGCTTCGATAGAGCTATCGATCAGGCCGAGCCGTGCCGCGAGGCTGATCTTGGCGCCGTAGCTGCCGAGGGAACGATCGGGAGTGAACAGCTTGTCGTCAGGCTCTGCGCTGGGGGCCATCACGGCCTTGAGCAGATGCTCCAGGGCCAGGTCCAGCCGGGCGGCACCCACCAACACCAGGCCGCGCCCACGCTCCGTCATCATCTGAACGGCCACGTTGCGGGCCTGTTGGGCGGCTGCCAGGGTGAGCGGATCCGGGCTCATCCGTGTTGGCCCTGATCACGCAGGTCTTCGTAGAGGTTGGTCTGGTTGAGCAGGAGATCTTTGATGCTTTCCTGAACCTCGGCAGAGTTCAGGGTTTGGGTACTCATGATCTTGTGGGCATCGAAGGAGCCCATCACGGCCTCCAGGAACTCTCGACCGAAATCCGGTGAGTTGGCGAACTGCTCCTTGCTGTTGGCTGCCGCCTGCTGACGCAGGGTGGACGACTCCATGAGCTTGCCACGAATACAGGGCCCGTTTCTCCAGGCCGGTGTTGGCGTAATCGAAAATCTGGGAGAGAAAGGTGTAGAAGCGCACGTAGGTGCCCATGTCACTGCGGAACAGCGACAGGGCCTCGAGTTCCTCCTTGGCCCGTTTCAAGCTGTCCGCGTCGTTGATCTCCTCGGCCTGTCGATAGGCGAGCCTGGCCTGCTTATGCAGGGTCATCAGGCGCTGGGCCACGGGCTCCAGGGCCCCGATCAACTGACTCTGTTTCGCTTTGCCGGTATGAATGTGGGCGAGCAACACCTTCACCACCCGCTCGATCTCGAACTCGTCGTAGTGGCCCTGGGCGTCGAGCTTGGTTTTGAGGTCGAGGATGAGATTCGGATCGGTGACTTCGGCCAGCTCGGCGGTGGCGTAGTAGGTCTTGAAGGCCGCCAGGATGTCGTGCGGTTCGTTAGCGAAATCGACCACATAGGTGGTGTCCTTGCCGGGGTGGCAGCGATTCAGGCGCGAGAGGGTCTGCACGGCCTGGATGCCAGCCAGGCGGCGGTCCACATACATGCCGCAGAGCAACGGCTGATCAAAGCCGGTCTGAAACTTGTTGGCCACCAGCAGGATCTGGTAGTCGGCGCCATTGAAGGCCTCGCGGATGTCGCTCCTGAGGCCGGGGTTGAGGTTTTGGCTGCGTTCGGTGAAGCCATCGGGGCCGCTCTCCTCATCGTTCACCTCGCCGCTGAAGGCCACCAGGGTGCCGAGTGGGTAGCCCTTCTCTTTGATGTAGTTGTCGATGGCGAGCTTCCAGCGCACGGCCTCCTTGCGGGAGCCCACCACCACCATCGCCTTGGCCTTGCCGTCCAGCAGCGGCCAGACGAACTGGCGGAAGTGCTCCACCACGATCTGCACCTTCTGGGCGATGTTGTGGGGATGGAGCTTCACCCAGCCCATCAACTTCTTGAGGGCGGCGCTGCGCTCCACCTCCTCACTGGAGAAGCTCTGGCCGTCCTGGGCGAGCTGGAAGGCGAGCTGGTAGGAGGTGTAGTTCTGGAGCACATCGAGGATGAACTTCTCCTCGATCGCCTGCCGCATCGAATACACATGGAAAGGCGCCGGCAGGTTGCCCGGCCCAGCTGGTTCAGCAGGGTTTGGACGCCTCCCGAAGAGCTCCAGCGTCTTGGCCTTGGGGGTGGCGGTGAAGGCCACGTAGGTGATGCCAGCCTCCCGGGTACGGGCGCTCATCTGGGCTGCCAGCAGGGTCTCGATGTCCAGTTCGCCGCCATCGGCCAGATCGGCAGCTTC
>CALPMR020000218.1 GCA_943324725.2 Bordetella parapertussis
ACGTCGGTGACGATCGTGTGAGCCATCAATGGGGCAAGCGCGCTGTTGCGGAGCCTAGCCAGCCAGCCAGATCGCCCCGCGGCAGCCCCGTGCGGCGGCCAGCAGCTCGGCTGCCGCCTGGGAGGCACAGGGCTGGCTGCAGAGCTCGGCGGCCTGGCCCTGCCGGTGCAGCTCGCCCATGCGGGCCAGGGCCGCGCCGATCGCCTCGCTGGAGCCGGTCGCCACCAGCCAGGGCCTGGCGTCGTCGGCCGGGCTGTCGCCGGAACCCAGCAGCTCGCGGATGGCGCCGATGTCGAAGCCGAAGCCGGTGCCGGCCGCCTGCTGGGGCTCGGAGCTGAAGCGGGCCACCAGACCGTCGTAGCGGCCGCCGCTGGCGATCGCCACGGGGGCATCGCTGCCCTGGCAGACCAGCCGCAGCACCAGGCCGTCGTAGAGATCGAAATGGGGCTGGAAGGTGGGATCCACCTGCAGGCGCACGCCGTGCCTGGCGGCGCTGGGCGCCAGGCCGGCGAGCATCGCGGCCAGGTTCTGCAGCAGGGGCACCGGGCCCAGCCATTGCTGCAGGCTGGCGAGCACCGCCTGGGGTTCCCCCCGCAGACCGATCAGGCTGGCCAGCCGCGTGCGCTGCGGCTCCGGCAGCTCCAGGGCCTCCAGAGCCAGGGGATCGAAGCCGGTGAGCGCCTTGCGGGCCGCCAGGCGCTGGGGGGCGGGCACCTCGGCCAGCAGCGCATCGAGCAGGCCGTGGTGGCCGATCAACAGGGTGGGGTGATGCTCGGCCTGCAATCCGAGGGTGGCGGCGGCATTGAGCAGCAGGTGCAGCAGTTCGCTGTCGGCGGCGGCGCTGGCATCGCCCAGCAGCTCGACGCCACTCTGCAGGGCCTCACTGATGCGTTGGGAGCCGCTGTCGCCCAGGCTGGTGCGGAAGGTGGCGCCACAGGCCCAGAGCCGCAGCGGTCTCGGTTGGTCGGCCAGGCGGGTGCCGGCGGCCCGGGCGATCGAGGCCGTCAGTTCGGGCCGCAGCCCCAGGGGTTCATCGGTGGCCAGGCGCACCACCTCCCGCGCGGCGATGGCGCCACCGGCCGCCAGGGTGTCCTGGCGTTCGATCACCGGCGGATCGACCTCCTGATAGCCCCAGAGGCGATAGACCTCGGCCAGCAGCTCGCAGAGGCGGCGATTACGGGCGACCTCGCCGGGATTGAGATCGCGCACGCCGGCGGCGGGTTGCAGAGCCATGGGCCAGGGCTGTCCTGTTGGGGAGAGGGGGGGATGCTGGTGATCCTATGGAGCGCCGTTCAGGCGGCGATGCCATCGAGCTCGGCGGCTCCATAGCTGGCACCGCGCAGCGGTTCGCAGGCCGCCAGGCCGTTGATCAGGGCCTGGTGCAGGCCCGGTGCGCAGGCGATCAGGCGTCCGTCGGTGGGGTTGAGCCGCTGGCCGGCGTAGTCGCTGACGATGCCGCCCGCTTCCTCCACCAGCACGATGCCGGCGGCCAGATCCCAGGGGGACAGGCCCCGCTCCCAGTAGCCATCGAGGCGACCGGCGGCCACATAGGCCAGATCGACGGCGGCGGCGCCGGCGCGGCGGACGCCGTGGCTGCGATGGGTGAACCAGGCGAATTCGGCGTAGTTGTTGTCCAGGCGACTGCAGCGGTCGTAGGCGAAGCCCGTGGCCAGCAGGGATTTCGCCAGGAGTTCACAGCGGCTGATCGCCAGCGGCCTGTCGTTGCACCAGGCCCCCTGGCCCGCTGCGGCCCAGAAGAACTGGTCCAGAGCCGGCAACGCCAGGGCACCGAGCAGGGGCAGCCCCTGCCAGGTGAGCCCGACGGAGGTGGCGAAGAAGGGAAAGCCGTGGGCGTAGTTGGTGGTGCCATCGAGGGGATCGACGCACCATTCGAGATCGCCGGCGCCAGGCCGGCGACCACTTTCCTCGGCCAGGATCCCCAGCTGCGGCGTTGCCGCTTCCAGCACCGCCAGCACTGCCGCTTCGGCCGCTTCATCGGCTTCGGTGACCAGGTCTCCGGCCCGACCCTTCTCGCGGATGCGTTCGAGTTGGCCGAAGTGCTGGCGCAGCACAGCACCGCCGGCTGCGGCCGCCTGGCGGGCGACCGCGGCCAGGTCGAGCAGCTCAGCCTGCTGCAGGCCACTGCCCAGCAGGGCAGCACTGGAGAGTCTGAGATCCGTCATTCGTCGTCCAGGGGCAGACCGGGGCGCACTTTGCCGCGGCCGAAGTGGCGGCCGAACTGCAGGTCGTAGACCTCATCTTCATCCTGGGTTTCCACCTCCAGGGGGCCGGTGGAGCGGGCGACGCAGAGCAGGCCGTAGCCATGGCGGCGCACCTCCCGCGACAGTCCCAGGGCTTCGCGCTGGTCGATCTCACCGGCCAGCACCCGCACGGCGCAGGCCGTGCAGCAGCCATTGCGGCAACTGAAGGGCAGCGGCTCACCCTGCTGTTCAAAGCTGCGCAGGATGTACTCGCCTTCCGGCACCTCCAGCCGGATCACCCGGTTCTGCTGGCGCCAGTGGATCGTGATCGGATGGCTTGGCATGGGATTGGCGGACCTGGAGCGGAAAATCAAGGCCGTGCAGGTCTCCCTGCTACATTCGCATCTGCCCCGTTTGCCCCTGGAGAGGTGGCCGAGCGGTCGAAGGCGCAGCACTGGAAATGCTGTATAGGGGCAACTTTATCGAGGGTTCGAATCCCTCCCTCTCCGTTCTGTCAGCCGGTCATCAAGACCGGCTTTTTTGTCAGTTTTGCTTGATCCGGGCCGCATCGGCCGCCAGCAGCTGACTCAAGTTGAATCGCGCCACAATTGGCGCGCCAGAATTGGCGGGCCAGAGTTGGCTAACAGCCTCGGCTGAACAGACAACTCTGGCCCGCGTGGCGGGGGTGTAAAGGCTGGGCCAGGGGTGGGGCGAACGGGGCGATCAGCCGAAACGGCCGCTGACATAATCCTGGGTGGCCTGCTGGGCTGGGGCGTTGAAGATTTCCTCGGTTTCGCTGTACTCCACCAGGTAGCCCACCTTGCCGGAGCCGCCCTCCACTGCCTCGGCATTGAAGAAGGCGGTCATGTCGGCCACACGCACGGCCTGCTGCATGTTGTGGGTGACGATGATGATCGTGTAGTTGCGCTTGAGTTCGTGCATCGTTTCCTCGATCTTCAAGGTTGAGATCGGATCGAGGGCCGAGCACGGTTCATCCATCAGGATCACTTCGGGCTCGGTGGCGATGGCCCGGGCGATGCAGAGCCGTTGCTGCTGGCCGCCGGAGAGGGCCAGGCCACTCTTCTGCAGCTTGTCCTTGCATTCATCCCAGACGGCCGCCTTGCGCAGCGAGCGCTCCACCAGCTCGTCCATGTCGCCGCGGTAGCCGTTGATGCGGGCACCGAAGGCGATGTTTTCGTAGATCGTCTTCGGGAAGGGGTTGGGCTTCTGAAACACCATGCCGATGCGGCGGCGCACTTCGACCGCATCGATGCGGGAGTGATAGAGATCCTGGCCGTCAAACAGCACCCGGCCCTTGAGACTGCAGCCCGGGATCAGGTCGTTCATGCGGTTGAGGGCGCGCAACACCGTCGACTTGCCACAACCGGAGGGTCCGATGAAGGCCGTGACCTTCCCATCGGGAAGATCCATATAGACGTTTTTGACCGCCTCGAAGTTGCCATAGGAAATGGAAACATCCTGCAGGGAGATGCAGGTGTTGCTGTTGGTCTTGCTGCTGCTGCTGCTGCTGTGGCGATTGGCGGTCTGCTGGCTATGGCTGCTGGTCATGGCGGGGGAGAGGTGAAAGGGAGCGCCGGTGCGTTGATCCGTGGCTGGAAACTGATGCAGGATTCAGCTGTGATGCTTGTGCGGAATCTGGGCTAGGTCTTCGATAAGCGGCTGAGCCAGCGGGCCAGCAGATTGGCCGCCAGAATCATCATCACGAGCACAAACGAAGCCGCCCAGGCCAATTCGTTCTGGGCTGGGTAGGGCATGATCGCGAAGTTGAAGATCAACACCGACATCGTGGCGATCGGATTGAAGATGCCTTCGGGCCAGAAGGCCGAGAACAGGGCTGTGAAGATCAACGGCGCCGTCTCACCGGCGGCCCGGGCGATCGCCAGCACCACGCCGGTGGAAATCGGTGTCAGCGCAGCCGGAATGACGATCTGGGTGATCGTCACATAGCGCGAGGCGCCAACGCCGTAGGCCCCCAGGCGCAGTTCATTGGGCACCAGTTTGAGGCCCTCATTGGTGGTTTTGATCACGGTGGGCAGCATCAGCACCGACAGGGCAATGCCACCGGCCATGGCGCTGTAGCTCTGGCCGAAGAAGATGCGGCTGGCGACGATCAGGCCGTAGACAAACACACCACTGATGATCGAAGGCACGCCGGCCAGCACGTCATTGGCGAAACTCACCACCTGGCCGAACCAGCTCTTGCCCGCATATTCCGACAGATAGACACCGCCGGCCACACCGACCGGAATGGCGATCAGGGCGGCAATCAGGGTGACGAGCACGGTGCCGATCATGGCGTTGCCGATGCCGCCGCCTTCGAGGCCCGGGGCGGGGGGCAGTTCGGTGAACAGGCGCAGACTCAGCAGCCGCCCCCCCTGCACCAAGACGTAGACCAACACCAGCACCAGGGGCAGCACCGCCAGGGTGGCGAACAGGCCGGAGATCAGGGTGAACAGGCCATTGAGCCGGTTGCGCTTCAGCTTCGGATCAAAGGTCAGGGGGCGGCGATCAAACAGGCTGGTGTCGGTGATGACTTCGTGGCCTGAACTTGGCATGGAGGAGGTCATGGTGGCGATCAGTATTTGAGGCTGAGCCGGCGGACAACCCACTGGGCAAGCACGTTCACCGAAAAGGTGAGGATCATCAAAATCAGGGCCGCATACATCAGGGCCGACACCTGGATGCCATCGGCTTCACCGAACTGGTTGGCGAGCATCGAGGCGATCGTGTTGCCGGGGGCCAGCAGCGAGAGATCGAAGTTGAGGGCGTTGCCGATGATCATCGTCAC
>CALPMR020000219.1 GCA_943324725.2 Bordetella parapertussis
ATGCCTCCGCCAGCGGCACGGTCAGTGCCGTCAGCTCCGGTGACAACGGCGCCACCGTGGTCGAGATCAGCACCGCCTCCGGCAGTGTCAGCGAAACCATCCCCGCCGGTCCCACCCTGCAGGTGGCCGTCGGCGATCAGGTCGAAGCCGGCTCCCCCCTCACCAATGATCCCAACGTCGGTGGCTTCGGCCAGCTCGACGTGGAAGTGGTGCTGCAGAACCCGGTTCGCATCTACGGCATGCTCGCCTTCTTCGCCATCGTGGCCCTGGCCCAGATCATGCTGGTGCTCAAGAAGCGCCAGGTGGAGAAAGTGCAGGCAGCGGAGGGCTTCTGATCCCTTCAGGTGTCGCCGAGCCGATGGCTCTTCTGTCCACCCTGAGCTCACCGGGGCCCCTGGTTTTCCAGTTGGGCCCCTTGAGTTTGCGCTGGTATGGCCTGCTGATCGCCACCGCGGTGCTGCTGGGTCTGCTGCTGGCCATGGCCCTGGGCCGGCGCCGCGGCATCGATCCGGCCCTGATCGCCGATCTGTTGCCCGTGCTGGTGCTTGGGGCCGTGATCGGCGCCCGCAGCTATTACGTGGCGCTGGAGTGGCGCCAATACCAGGCCCACTGGCCCGATGTGTTCGCCATCTGGCGCGGCGGCATCGCCATCCACGGCGCCCTGCTGGGTGGCAGCCTGGTGACGATCCTGTTCTGCCGCTGGCGGCGCCAACCCTTCTGGCCCCTGCTCGATGTGCTCGTGCCGGCGGTGGCTCTGGGCCAGGCGATCGGCCGCTGGGGCAACTTCTTCAACTCCGAGGCCTTCGGCCGCCCCACCTCCCTGCCCTGGGCCGTGATCATCCCGCCGGACAATCGGCCGGCGGCCTTTCTCGATCAGGCCAGCTTCCATCCCACCTTTCTCTATGAATCGATCTGGGATCTGGGCGTCTGGGCCCTGCTGCTGGTTCTGTTCCGCCTGGCCAGCCGTGGCCGCATCCGCCTGCCGGCAGGCGCGATGAGCTGCGTCTATCTGATGGCCTACAGCACGGGCCGGGTCTGGATCGAAGCCCTGCGGCTCGATCCCCTCTGCCTGTTCAGCGAACCGCCCTTCTGCCAGGGCGGCCTGCGCATGGCCCAGCTGATGAGCCTGGTGCTGATCGCTGCCGGAGGCCTGGGCCTCTGGTGGTTGCTGGGCCGCCATCGCCCCCTGCCCGACCCCAGTGGAGTCCACTCTTGATCCCTTCCCCGACTTCGCCGCCAGAACCGATCGAACCCTCAGCCCCGACCCGTGGCAGCGAGCCTGCCGCCCAGCCGTTCAGCAGCAACGTGATGATCGTCGGGGCCGGGCCTGGAGCCCCGGACCTGATGACCCTGCGGGCCGCCAGGGCCGTGGAGCAGGCCGAGGTTCTGGTCTGGACCGACTCCCTGGTCAGTCCCCAGATCGCCGCCCTGGCACCGGCTGGCTGTGAACGAATCCGCACCAGCAGCCTCACCCTCGAAGAGGTGATCGCATTGGTGGTGGAGCGGGCCCGGGCCGGCCTGCGGGTGGTGCGCCTGCACGATGGTGATCCCTGTCTGTATGGAGCGATTCAGGAACAGATCTGCCGCCTGGCCGATGCCGGCATCGGCGTCGAGGTGGTGCCGGGCATCAGCGCCTACCAGGCCACGGCCGCGGCCCTGGGCCGGGAGCTGACCATCCCCGGCCTGGTGCAGACGATCGTGCTCAGCCGCACCGGCGGCCGCACCGGCGTTCCCGAACGGGAAGCCCTCAGCCAGCTGGCAGCGCTGCGGGCCTCCCTGTGCCTTTACCTCAGTGCCCGGCACGTGGAGGAGGTTGAGGCCGAACTGCTGCAGCACTATCCCGCCGACACCCCCGTGGCGATCGGCTACCGGGTCAGCTGGCCCGACCAGTGGCTCACGGTGGTGCCGCTGCAGGAGATGGCCGCCGCCAGCCGGCAACGTCAGCTGATCCGCACCACGCTTTACGTGATCAGCCCGGCCCTGGCCCCGCCCGGAGAGGCCCGCTCCAAGCTCTATTCGGCCAGCCACCAGCACCTGTTCCGCGGCGGAGCGCTCTGAAGCACCCCGCCATCGAGGCCCAGCCAGTTGCTGCCAGGTTCTGAGAGCTTGCCGCCGCAACGAACCCCTGACCGCGAGAATGGAAGCTCCCCTCCGGCGACCGGTTCCGAACCACCCATGCGCCGATACCTCGGCCTGCCGATCCTGCTGCTGGCGACCGGCCTGAGCGCTTGCCAGCTCCCCAGGCCGGCGGACAAGCCCACCACGGTCACACCTGCTCCCCAGCTCAGGGCAGCGCAGCGGCAGGCGCAAACCCAGCTCTGCCGCCACACCAGCCACACCGTCAGCGCCGAACTGGCGTCGCTGCGGCTGGCGGAGCTCCGCCTGAGCCGCCTCAGGCAGCGGGGTGAGCCGGCGGCCAGCGATCGGCCCATCTGGGATGAGGCCCTGGAGCAGCGCTACAGCGAGCAGGACCGGGACCTGGATCGCCAGCGCTATGAGCGCCAGCTGGCCCTCTGGCAACAGCAGCAGGCGGAGTGGCAGCAGGCCTGGGAGCCTCGGCACCGCCAGGAGCTGGCCGAAGCCCAGAACGAGCTCAATGCCAGGGTCCGCCGCCTGCGGCGCCTGCGCCATGACCTGTTCACCGCTCCCGGCAGCATCGAGGTGAACCCCGCAGTGCTGGCCCAGATCCAGCACTGCCCCGAAACTGGCTGACGGCCAGGGGAAGCCAGGCGATCAAACCGCCGGGATCGCCAGCTCCAGCTCCAACCAGTCGGCGATGGCCGTGGCGATGGCGCGCTTGCCGAGGTGGCGGCTTTCCCCCCGGGCACTCACCAGCCAGGCGCTCTGCGCTTCGCCTTGCACCTCCTCGGCCCGGTTCGCCACCACCAGCTCAAAGCGAGCGAGCCTGGAGCGGGCCACGGCCAGCAGCTCGGCATCGCTGACCCCTGCGAGCACCTTGAAGGTCACCATCGGCAGCCGTGGGGCGGCCGCTCGCACCTGATCAATCACCTTCTCGGTGGGCACCAGCTCCAGGTTCAGGCTGGGCTCACCGCTGGCCAGTTTGCCCGCATGAACCTGCCGGGGCCGGTAATCGGCCACCGCCGCCGAGAAGATGCCGGCCGCCAGGCCCCCCTCCAGCGCCGCCAGCACCTGACTCCGGTAGTCATCAAAGCTGCAGGCCAGGCGATGGGGAATCCAGGCGGGCGGCGGCGCCGAGCCCTGGCCCAGCAACAACCGGGGATCGGCCCCACGCAGCAGCAGCTCCTCGCTGATCGCCGCCGCCAGCCGGCCGCTGAAGCGGTTGACGATCTGGCGCACGCCGTCGATCGGCACCGGCGTCGGCCCACCGGTGACCAGGATGGATCGGCCCTGCAGCGAACTGGTGCTGACGGCCCGGCAGACGGCCGCCACCAGCACCTCGAGATCCGGCAGGTTGTGCTTGCCGTAGGCATCGCGAGGCGCCACAAAAGTCACCCCCAGCTGGGCCAGCGAGCGGGCCTGGCGCGCCAGGATCGAGGTGTGCAGCGAGCCATGCATCGTCGGCGCGATCAACAGCCGGGTGCGGCCCTGCTCCAGCCGGCCCAGGGCCGAAGCCAACGCCGCCGTCACCGGCGTGTCGGCGATGCCGCTGGCCAATTTGGCGATCGTGTTGGCCGTGGCCGGCGCCACCAGCCAGGCATCGAAGGGTTCGCTGTCGCTGAGATGCTCGGCCCGCCAGCTCAGGCGGGTGATCAGGGGCCGGCAGGTGGCCCATTCGAGCGCCTGGCGCCCGACGTAGTGCAACGCCTCGGCACTGCAGATCGCCGTGACCTCGGCGCCGCGGCGGCGCAGGGCCCGGGCCAGATCCGGCGTGCGCAGGGCAGCGATGCTGCCGGTGACGACCAGGGCGATGCGGCGGCCCTGGAGATGGCCGGAGACCAGGGGCACGTCATGGTCGCCGATCGCAGCCGACTGGGGCGGGCGAAAATCCCAGTCGTGGAAGCCGGTGGTCACGGGAAGGGGCCGGCGTGGGGCAGGGACGGCGTCCCCATCCTGACCCTTAGGTGAGCCGCTTGAGCCGGGCCAGGTCCTCCAGGTTGAAGCGCAGCCGGGTGCGGCGTTCTCCTTCGATGCTGCAGGCATCGAGGGGCTGGCCGCCGATGTGCCGGTAGACAGGCAGGAGTCGGTCGGTGCAGGTGGCATCGGCGGTTCTGAGGCCCAGATCCAGGGCCAGCTGCGCCGCCGTGCGCATGAAGTTGCGCAGGCCGGTGAGATCGGCATCCCGCCGCGAGAACATGGCCAGGATCTCGCAATGGCCCAGCAGGGGCGGTGGTGGCTCAAAGCCGAGGATGGCGCTCTGGTGGTTGGCGAGGCGCCAATTGAGGGCCACGGCCGTGTCCACATCACTCACCGCATCAGGCCCGGACGCAGCAGCGTCCAGGCCTGATGCAACGCCTGGATCCCCGCTGGCCGCATCCCGCAGCACAAAGACGACCTGATCCTCGTAGGGAATGCGGGTGCGCAGGCGGCCGGCACGGTCATCCCAGTGCCAGAGACGGCGCACCTGGATGTTGGCCTTGGCGCGGGCGAAGGCCGCATAAAACGCTCGTTCATAGCCGGCGAGGGCCTCGGGATCAGCGGGATCGAGCTGATGAAGATTCAACAGACGGGCCCAAGGGGGATGTCACTCCATGATTCTCACCTCGATCACCTCGAGTTCGATCACCTCCACCGCCTGCTCACGGCTGGTCGTGGCCCTGGCGGCTGAAGCCGGTGCCCTGGCGGCTGAAGCCGGTGCCCCGCCGGCCAGGGCGGCGGTGGCGAACTCCCCCAGGCGACGGGTCATCCAGTAGTCGATGCCACCGCCGAGAACGCCTCCAAGCAAAGGAATCGAGCTCTCCAGGCGCAGCAGTCCGCGCTCGCCGACGCGACCGACCAACCGGAAACCGACCGCCCGGTTGATGGCCTGCAGGGTGGTCGCCGGCAGGCGACGCAACTGGGCCTGG
>CALPMR020000220.1 GCA_943324725.2 Bordetella parapertussis
CGCTGACGGCGATGTCGGCGCCGGTTTCGCTCAGATCCGTGGCCTTGAGACGCCCCAGCTCGGCGGCTTCCTGCGGCTGCACCAGGTTGTAGATGCCGGCGCTGCCGCAGCACACCCCCGCCTCGATCGCCTCGATCAGCTGCACATGGGGGATTCGGCGCAGCAGCTGGCGGGGCTGGTCGCGGATGCCCTGGCCGTGCAGCATGTGGCAGGCATCGTGATAGGCCAGCCGCAGGGGGCGTTCAGCGCTGGCGGGCTCGCCATCGTCGTGGCGCAGCGGCTGCAAGCCCTGCACAAAGGCTTCGGCCAGGCCCACCCGATCCAGGAACTCCTGGATGTCGGCCACCCGGGCGGCGAACTGAGCCGCTGGGGCGGCGTTGGCGAGGTGGCCCGTGCCTTGGTCGCTGGTCGCCGCAGGCCTTGCCTGTCGGGCCTCCTTCTGCTCGGGTAGGGCCAGGAGCTCGCCGTAGGCCTTGAGCGTGTGGCCGCAGCCGGAGGCCGCCACCAGGATCGCGTCCAGGGGCTCGGGGCCTGCCGGCTGGCCTGGGCCAATCACGGCCTCAAAGCGCGCCATCAGGTCCCGAGCCAGCTCCCTGGTCTGCTCCAGCTCGCCCTGGTGATGGGTGACGGCACCGCAACACTGCTGGGCCGGCGGGATCACCACCTCGATGCCGTTGGCGCTGAGCACCTCGACGGCGGCGGCATTGACGGCCGGATCGAACAGTCGCTGCACGCAGCCCAGCACCAGCCCCACCCGGTAGCGCCGTTCGCCCTTGGCCGGCACCACCACAGGAAAGGCGTCGCGGAAGGCTTCCGGTGCCAGGGGCGGCAGCAGCCGCTCCATCGCCTCGACCTGGGGCCCGAACAGGCGGGTGAGTCCGCTGCGGCGGGCCAGGGCCTGCAGGGGGGTGCCGGCGTAGGCGCGCAGCGGGGTGAGCACGGCCCGCAGCCGCTGCGGATAGGGCAGCAGGGCAAACAGGGCACGGCGGAAGGCCCGCTGGCCGGGGCTGCGCAGCTCCGGCGCGTTCAGCAGGGGCCGGGTGGCCTCGATCAGTTCGTCGTAGCGGACGCCGGAGGGGCAGGCGGTGACACAGGCAAAACAGCCCAGGCAGCTGTCGAAATGGCTGGCGACCGTGGCGTCCAGCTCCAGCTCGCCGGCGGCGATCGCCTTGAGGGCGTGAATGCGGCCGCGGGGGGAGTCCATCTCCGTGGCCAGCACCCGGTAGCTGGCGCAGCTGGGCAGACAGAAACCGCAGTGCACGCAGGGATCAAGAGCGCCCAGGCGGGGCTCTGCCGTGGCGAGCTCGGGATCACCTGCGGGGCTCTGGTTCGCCGGACTCATGGGCTGTTGCGTTCCGGCCCAGTCTGCCGTGGCTGCTTGCCGCTCGGGTCTGGTGGGCTGGCCAGGAGGTGCAGGATCAGCGGCTGGAGCTGGTGGACACTGGCAGCGGTGGGGTGATCCGAGTCGAACAGCACCTGGCGCATGGCCCCCAGGCGGCAGCCCGTCGGGCAGAAGATCGGCAGGGGATCGATCAGGGTGATCGTTGACGGCAACTGCCTGGCGAGCTGCTGATTGAGCTGGCGGGCGTAGCCGATCTGCTGCTGGAGGGCGTCGCTGCAGCGGTTGTTCCAGCGCTCCGGGCGAAACCATTCGGGCAGACAGGTGTCGCGTTGGAGCAGCCGGGGGCCGGCGCCGAGCAGCAGCACCCGCACTCCCTTGGCCTGGGCCCGGGCGGCGAAAGCCCGCAGCGCTTCGCTGTAGAGGCCGAGTTTGCCCGCGGCGGAGGTGATCGGCCGACCATCCGCCCCGAGCAGATGGTCACGGGTGTCGCCGATGCCGACGCCCAGATGGGAGAGGTGATAGCCGCCGATCAGGACGGCGTCACCGCGCTGGCTGTGGGCCAGGATCCAGTCGGCCCAGGCGCGCTGGAAGGGGCCGCAGGCCGGCTTGCTGGTGCCGTGGGCGGTGGCAGGAAAGGGGCAGCCGTTCATGCTCAGATGGCCGATGCCGTTGCCGAGGCGGTGCAGTTCCGACTCCAGGGGCATCAGGGCCGAGGCATGGCTGTCCCCCGCCACGAACAGGGTCGGAAAACCTGTCCTGGCGACAGCGTGGCATTCCCGGGCGAGCTGGTCGATCGCGCTGCGGCTGCGTTGGTCATCGGCATCGAGATGGCAGAGCGGATTGCTGATGGCGGTGCCGGCCACGGCTTGCCTGGCCAGTTGCTCGCGCACGCTGGCGGTGCGTTCGCCGGCGTAGAGATGGCGCCCGCCCGCCCCCAGGGCCAGCCAGGCCAGCAGGCCGCTCAAGGCCCCTGTCACCGCCATACCCCGCAGCACGGTCTGGCCATCGCTGCGGGCCCAGGGCCGCCGCCTCAGGGGCTGCTCCACGAACCGATAGGAGGCTTCGGCCAACGCCAGCATCGCCAGCAGCTGCAGCGGCAGCGTCCAGGCGTGCAGGCCGATCGTCCAGCGGCTGAGGCTGATCACGCTCCAGTGCCAGAGATAGAGCGAATAGGAGATCAGGCCGAGATGGCGGAGCCAGGGGTTGCGCAGCAGCCGCTGCACGGCACCGGGCCTGGCGGCGGCCGGGATCAGCAGGGCGGTGGCGGCCACCGCCAGGGGCGTGGTGAAGGCAATGGCCCGTAGGGGCGCCAGGGGCAGCAGCAGCAGGGCCGCCAGGGGCAGCCAGGCCGGCAAGCTGAAGCGCAGCGAACGAGGCGGCGGCTGGGGGTTGGCTGGGTTGACCACTCTCCGGGCCAGCGGCACCAGCAGCGCTCCCGCCGCCAGCTCCCACAGGCGGCCGGGGGTGAGCAGGTAGGCGGTGCCTGGATCGCGGCTGCCGAGCCACAGGAACCAGCCCAGCGACAGCCCGACCACCAGCAGCAGCAGCAGGCGAAACAGCCGGGGTCGTCCTTGGCCGCCCCCCTGGCCCAGCCCCAGCCCCCAGGCGAGCAGCGGGTAGCCCAGGTAGAACTGCTCCTCCACCCCCAGGGACCAGGTCTGGGTGAAGGTGTTGAGCGCCGCGTCGGTGCCGAAATAGTCGCTGGCCTGGCGATGCAGCTCCAGGTTGGACAGGCCGAACAGGGCCGCGGCGCCGGTTTGCAGCGACGGGCCCGGATCGGGGATCACCAGGCAGCTGAGCAGACCGGTCACGGCCACACACAGCACCAGGGCGGGGGCCAGCCGCTGCAGCCGCCGCCGATAGAAGCCCAGCAGGAAGGGCCGCAGCGGCTGGGCTCCGTGCCGCAGGATCGAGGCGGTGATCACGTAGCCCGAGATCACGAAAAAGATGTCGACCCCGAGGAAGCCGCTGGGCAGAAAGCCCCGCTCAGCGCCCAGGTGATGGCCGATCACGAGCAGCACCGCCAGGGCCCGCAAACCATCGATTTCGGGCCGATAGCTGATCACGACGGGTGGGACCGTCGCTCCCCGGGCATCGCCTGCTCCTGGAGCGCCGGTCATACCCGGCTGGGTCATGGGGCGTCGGGACAGCCGGCTCGGGGTGAAACCAAACCTTACCGAGCCCTCACCGAAGGGCCTGGCAGCCGCTGCCGGGCCACCCGAGCGGCGCCACTCCGGGCTGGGCAGCGCCCGATCGGAGTTCAGCAGGCCGAGCCAATCAGACCGCGCTTCAGCGAACGGGGTTGCTGGCGAACCAGGGGCAACAGGCTCTGGGGCACCGCCCAGGACAGGGAGATTCCTGAGCTGAAGCAGACGGCGCCAATGGGGGAAGTGCCCGCAGTGCCCTGGGCCGTTTCTCTGCCTGCAGGCTCGCCATCAAGGCAGGGAGCCGTTGGCTCAGCCCTGGCCCTCAGCTGCCGAAGTGGCGCACCACCGCTTCGGCGAAACCGGAGCAGCTCACCGGCTCGACGCGGGGCTCCATCAGGCGGGCCAGGTCATAGGTGACCTCGCCGTTGGCGATGGCGGCGCTGAGGCCGGCGGTGATCAGATCCGCCGCCTCCTGCCAGCCCATGAACTCGAGCATCATCACGCCGGAGAGGATCACCGAGCCGGGGTTGATGCGATCGAGTCCGGCGTGCTTGGGAGCGGTGCCGTGGGTGGCTTCGAAGATGGCGGCCCTGTCGCCGATGTTGGCGCCGGGGGCCATGCCGAGGCCGCCCACCACGGCAGCGGCCGCATCGGAGATGTAGTCGCCGTTGAGATTGAGGGTGGCGAGCACCGAATAATCGGCCGGGCGGGTCTGGATCTGCTGGAAGATGCTGTCGGCGATGCGGTCATCGACCAGCACCTTGTGCTTCCACTGGCCGTTGCCGTGGCTGGCGCCGATGGCGTCGAGCACCCCTTGCACCTCCGCATCGACGGCGGCCTTCTTCTCGGGGGTGAGGCTGTCGTAGCCGGGTTCAATCAGGCGGGCATTGGCCTCGAGGCTCAGGCCCGGCTCGGCTTCGACGTTGCCGAGGATCCAGCTCTCGCGCTCGGTGACGCAGTCATGCCGGAACTCGCTGGTGGCCAGCTCATAGCCCCAGTCACGGAAGGCACCCTCGGTGAATTTCATGATGTTGCCCTTGTGCACCAGGGTGACGTGGCGCTTGTCGCCCTCCAGCTTCAGGGCGTGCTGGATGGCCTTGCGGATGTGGCGCTGGCTGCCGTGCTTGCTGACCGGCTTGATGCCGATGCCGGAGCCTTCGGGGATGCGGCGCTGGCCGAGTTTGCCGTTGGCCGGAATCACCACGTCATTGAGGTGGCGGATCAGCTCGATGCAGACCGGATCACTGGCCTCCCACTCGATGTCCATGTAGATGTCTTCGGTGTTCTCCCGATAGACGATCACGTCCAGATCCTGGGGGCGCTTGTGGGGACTGGGGGTGCCCTCGTAATAGCGGCAGGGCCGCACGCAGCAGTAGAGATCGAAGATCTGGCGCAGGGCCACATTCAGAGAGCGGATGCCACCGCCGATCGGCGTCGTCAGCGGGCCCTTGATCGCCACCCCATAGGTTTCGATCGCC
>CALPMR020000221.1 GCA_943324725.2 Bordetella parapertussis
GACTTTGAGCAGCGGCGCCAGAACCTGCGGTTCGGCCCTCTCAACCAGGCCCTGCAGGCTGAGGGACCGCTGCCGCTGCTGCGCAATGACCTGCAGGCGGTGGTGGCCCCCGAGGTCGAGAGCGTGGGCCTGGGACTGCAGTTGTTGCGCGGTGCGGGCCATCCCCTGGCGGTGGCGATGAGTGGCTCGGGCCCGAGCCTGTTCGCCCTCCATCGCGATCGGGCGGCGGCGGCGGCTGCACGATCGGAACTCGGCTCCGCTCTGGAGGCGGCCGGGTTCGAGAGCTGGTGCTGCGGCCTGCTCCCGGCCGGTGTCACCCTGGAAGGGGCCGCCCCCTCCCTCTGAATCTTCATGCCTTCCGATCCCCCCACGGCCTCGGCCGCTGCACCGGAGCCGGCAGTGCCGGAGCCGGCAGCCCCGGAACCGGCAGCACCACGCAAGGGGCCGCTGAGTTTTCTGACCGGCGCTCTCACCAGTGGCCTGCTGGCCTGGTTCTGCCTCGGGCTCAGTGGTCGCGTCGTCGGCTACTACGCCGAGCACCCTCCTCACTACGACGTCCAGATCGCCCAGAGCATCGCCACCGCCCTCAAGACACTGCTGGTTGGCATGTGTTTTCTGGCCACCTTCAGCTTCGCCTTCATCGGCGTCGGTCTGCTGCTGACCTTCCTGCGCAGCCTGCGGCCTGCCGTCACCGAAAAGCCTTCCTAAGCTGCCCGCTGCAACGGCCGCTCTTCAGCCAGTCCCCATGACTCCCCACGATCTCGGCCTGTTGGTGACCCTGCTCCTGCCCGGCATGTTGCTGTCGGTGCTGTTGCTGAGCACCTTTGCCGCCGGCGGCTGAGCCCTGCCAGCAGCCGGCAACCAGCCCGAGGTGGGGTTCGGTTCCCGGTTTTCGCTCCGCCAGCGCAGGGGTTGGCGGATTGGGGCGGGGCTTCAGGTGTGGTGGCCGATCGGCCGCCACGCACTCGCCGTCAGCCGGATCAACCCGGCCAACAACCGCTCGGCGCTCAAAGCCCCGTCGCCGTTCTGAAACCAGTCAGCTGTCTGAGATAAGTTGAGCGCGCTCCGGTCCCAACGGTGCGCCAGCCCCCGAGCCTTTCCGTCGTGGCCGAAACCCTCCTGTTCAACGCCCTGCGCGAGGCCATCGATGAAGAGATGGCCAGGGATCCCTACGTCTGTGTGATGGGAGAGGACGTCGGCCAGTACGGCGGCTCTTACAAGGTCACCAAGGATCTCTACGAGAAATACGGCCACCTGCGGGTGCTCGACACGCCGATCGCCGAAAACAGTTTCACCGGCATGGCCGTCGGCGCGGCCATGACCGGCCTGCGGCCGATCGTGGAGGGCATGAACATGGGCTTCCTGCTGCTCGCCTTCAACCAGATTTCCAACAACATGGGCATGCTCCGCTACACCAGCGGCGGCAACTACACGATTCCCGCTGTGGTGCGGGGCCCGGGTGGGGTCGGCCGCCAGCTCGGCGCAGAGCACAGCCAACGGCTGGAGGCCTATTTCCACGCCGTGCCCGGCATCAAGATCGTCGCGGTCAGCACCCCCACCAATGCCAAGGGGCTGATGAAAGCAGCCATCCGCGACAACAACCCGGTGCTGTTCTTCGAGCATGTGCTGCTCTACAACCTCTCCGAAGACATCCCTGAAGGGGATTACATCTGCGCCCTCGATCAGGCCGAAGTGGTGCGAGCGGGCAAGGACGTCACAATCCTCACCTATTCGCGCATGCGTCATCACTGCCTCAAGGCGGTGCAACAACTGGAAGCAGAAGGGGTGGATGTGGAACTGATCGATCTGGTCAGCCTCAAACCCTTCGACATGGACACCATCGCCACCTCGATCCGCAAGACCCACAAGGTGATCGTGGTGGAGGAGTGCATGAAGACCGGCGGCATCGGCGCCGAGCTGCTCGCCCTGATCACCGAACAGTGCTTCGACGATCTCGATGCCAGGCCGGTGCGCCTCTCCTCCCAGGACATCCCGACCCCCTACAACGGCAATCTTGAGAATCTGACGATCATCCAGCCGCACCAGATCGTGGAGGCCGCCCGCCAACTCAAGAGCGGGCGCATCTGAGATGGCACGTCAACAGGGCTGGATTGCCTTCATCCTGGCGCTGGCCATCGCCAGCGGCGCCCTGCTCGCCACCTATGGCCTGCAACTGGGCCTGGACCTGCGCGGTGGCAGTCAGCTGACGCTGCAGGTGATGCCGGCCGGCGCGATCACCAAGGTTGAAACGGAGCAACTCGAAGCCGTCAAGGATGTGCTCGAGCGCCGCATCAATGGCCTGGGGGTGGCTGAATCCACCCTGCAGACCGTCGGCTCCGACCAGCTGGTGTTGCAGCTGCCCGGCGAACAGAACCCCGGCCGTGCCGCCAAGGTGCTCGGCAGCACGGCCCTGCTGGAGTTCAAGGCCCAGATGCCCGGTACCGAGCAGGAGATGCAGGGGCTGCTGCGGCTCAAGCGCCAGGCTGAGGCGGTGCTGGCCGCCAAACGTCCCCAACCCACCACCACCGACAGCGGCCTGCCCGCTCCACCGCCCAAGCCGAAGCTGGCCCCGGAAGATCTGGCCCGGTCCCTGCGCTCCCTCGGTCTGACTGTTCCCGAGGGCAGCAGCGAAACCGATCAGATCGAGCTGCTGCTGGCAGAGGTCAATCACCGCATCGTCGGTCTCTATGGACCCAGCTTGCTCACCGGCAAGGATCTCACCAATGCCGGCCGGCAACAGAAAGCCACCGGCAATTACTGGGACGTGACCCTCGGCTTCAACCGCGAGGGCGGCGAGAAGTTCGCCACCCTCACCCAGTCGATCGCCGGCACCGGACGCCTGCTGGGGATCGTGCTGGACGGGCGTTCGATCAGTGAGGCCAGCGTCGGCGAAGAGTTCAAGGCCGCCGGCATCGCCGGTGGAGCCGCCAGCATCACCGGCAACTTCACCGCCGATGAGGCGCGGGATCTGGAGGTGCAACTGCGCGGTGGCTCCCTGCCGCTGCCGGTCAAAATCGTCGAGGTGCGCACCATCGGTCCCTCACTCGGGGCCGAGAACATCCGCACCAGCCTGCTGGCGGCCCTCTCCGGCCTGGCGCTGGTGGGGGTGTTCATGGTCGTGGTCTATCGCCTGCCGGGCCTGGTGTCGGTGCTGGCCCTCAGCCTCTATGCCCTCTACAACCTGGCCGTCTACTCCCTGATCCCGGTCACGCTCACCCTGCCCGGTATCGCCGGCTTCATCCTCTCGGTGGGGATGGCGGTCGATGCCAATGTGCTGATCTTTGAGCGGGTCAAGGAGGAACTGCGTTCTGGCAACACTTTGATCCGCTCGATCGACACCGGTTTTGCCCGGGCCTTCTCCTCGATCTTCGACGGCCATATCACCGGCCTGATCAGCTGTTCCGCCCTGTTTTTCCTCGGCACCGGCCTGGTCAAGGGCTTCGCCGTCACCCTGGCGATCGGCCTGCTGCTGAGCCTGTTCACGGCTCTCACCTGCACCCGCAGCCTGCTGCGGCTGTTGATGAGCTATCCGGCTCTGCGCCGTCGCACCTACTTCGTTCCCGCCGCCCAGTTGCCCGCATCGGCGCTCTGAGCCTGATCCTGCCTGCTCCTGATGCTTTCCTCCCCAGCCCCAGTTCCCGATTCCAGCGCCGCGGCGATTCCCGTGCGCTACATGCGCATCAGCCGTCATCGCCGCCTGGCCTGGATCGCCTCCGCGATTGGCTGTGGGCTCAGTGTGCTGGGCCTGGTGCTCTGCTGGCTCAATCCAGCCATCGCCTCGCCGCTCAAGCCTGGCCTCGATTTCACCGGCGGCACCCAGATCCAGGTGGAACGCCTCTGCCAGAGCGCCTGCGGTGAGCTCAGCGTCGCTGAGCTGCAGAAGCGCCTCAACAGTCTCTCCCTGCCCGCCATCCCTGGCGAGATCACCCCCAACCTCAGCAGCACCTCGGTCCAGGTGCTCGATGGTGGCCGCTCCCTGCTGCTGCGGTTGCCGGCCCTGAGTGCTGATCAGAGCACCGAGCTGATCGAAGGACTGACGCCCGTCACCGGGCCGCTCAAAAGCACCGGCACCTCGGTCAACACCATTGGGCCGACCCTGGGCTCAAGGTTGTTGCGTGGCAGCATCATCTCCCTGCTGGTCAGTTTCGCCGCGATCGCTGTTTATATCAGTTTCATGTATAACGGCGTCTTCGCTTTTCTGGCCCTGCTCTGCCTGGCTCACGATGTCCTGATCACCTGTGGCGTCTTCGCCTGGTTGGGTCTGCTGCGGGGAATTGAGGTGGATTCACTCTTTGCCGTCTCCTTGATCACCGTGGCTGGTTATTCGGTCACCGATACGGTGGTGATCTACGATCGCATCCGAGAACAGCGCAAACTCCTGGCTGATCTGCCACTGATTGATCAGGTGGATGTGGCTGTTGATGCCACCTTAACTCGCTCGATTTACACCTCACTCACCACGCTTCTGCCCCTCATGGGTCTGCTGTTTTTTGGCGGCAGCAGTCTGTTCTGGTTTGCTGTGGCCTTGATTGTCGGCATCGCGGTAGGCAGTTGGTCCAGCATCGGTCTGGCTCCCACCCTGTTGCCCGTGTTCTCGCGCCGATGAACGCTGCATCACCCAGGCGTCAGCGCAGCTGGTCGCTGTTGCCGCCGCTGCTGCTGGTTCTGGCCCTCGGCGATCTCGGCATCGAGCTGCAGCTGCTGTTCGATCACTTCACCGTCACCACCCTGGTCACTGCCATTCGCAGCCATCCCCTGGCGGTGGTGGTGCTGGTGGCCCAGCCTTCGCTCTGGCGCCACTACGGCCGGGTGAAGTCACCCCAGTAGAGGCAAGTTCAGCGGCCGTCCCAGCGGTCCATGATGTCGCGCACCAACACCTCCTCGCAAAGCACCTGCAGCACCACCACCAGGGGCAGGGCCATGAGCAGGCCGGGCAGACCGAGCAGCGCCCCCAGGCACA
>CALPMR020000222.1 GCA_943324725.2 Bordetella parapertussis
GGCCACCGCCAGGTTCTGGTGGGCTTCGGCATGCTGCGGCGCCAGCGCGATCGCTTGGCGATAGGCGGCGCTCGCCGCCGGCAGATCGCCGCGCTGGCGGTGGATCAAGCCCGCGTTGTACCAGCAGAGCGCCACTTCCGGCGCCGCTTCAGTGGCCTGGCGGCAGCTGCGGGCGGCCGCTTCCAGGTCCCCCAGCCGCTGCTCCACGGCCGCCAGGTTGAGCCGGGCCGCCAGGGCCAGCCGGGGATCCAGAGGCAGGGCCAGGGCGTCGCGGTAGAGCCGGCGGGCTCGCGGTGGGTCCGTGTCGCCGTGGGCCATGGCCAGATGCAGCAGCAGCTCGTAGCGCTCCGGATGGGCCTGGGCCGGGCAGGCGGCCAGCCCCTGCTCCAGCAGGGCGATCGCCTTGTCGCGGCGGCCCTCAGCCAGCTCCAGTCCGCCCAGCTTGGCGCTGGCGTAGGGATCGCCCGGATGGGCCCGCAGTTCCGCCTCCATCGCCTGCCGCAGCCTCTCGGCTTTGCCTGATCCGGCCAGCAGCTCGGGCCGGTAGCCGCCGTGGCTCAGGGCCGGCTCGTGCCACTGCCGCACGCGCCAGTGGGGTTCGCGCTCCATCAAGGCGATGACGCTGTCGTCGATCATGGCGTGATATGGGCGACTCCAGCGAATCGCCGGATGGCGCCGGAACAGGCGGCTGACGCTGGAGTAGGGCGATTGCACGGAGCCCTCTTCGGCTCGCAGCAGGTTGATCACCAGCAGGTCGGGCTGTTCGATCAGGGCCCTGAGCGGCTCCTGCGCCTGGGGGAGCAGGCGCTCATCCGCATCCAGCACCAGCACCCAGTCTCCCGAAACCAGTTCCAGGGCCCGGTTGCGGGCCGGCGCGAAGTCCCCCGGCCAGGCCATGTGGTGCACCCGGGCGCCGCAGGCGCTGGCAATCGCGGCGCTGTCGTCGCTTGAGCCGGTGTCCAGCACCACCATCTCATCGACGAAGTCCGCCACCGATTCCAGGCACGGCCGCAGCTGCAGCGCCTCATTGCGCACGATCATCGAGAGGCTGATGCGGCCCATCAATCGGTGAATCCCTCGGCCTGCGATCCCGTGGCTCCCAGCCCCAGGCTGCGCAGCAGTTCCGCCTGGGCCAGGGGCATCTGGCCGGGGCTGTAGGCCGCGGCGATCGTGGGCCCCAGCAGGGGCTGCAGCTGCTGCCAGAGGTAGGGGCTGCCGTAGACGGCCAGCCCTGCCAACCGGCCGGCCGCCTGCAGCTGGGCGATCACGGCGGGCCAGGGCTCCTGGCCGCCGCCGGCGCTGCCGCGGAAGGGATTGCCGCGCACGAACAACTGCAGCAGAAGCGGCCCCGGGCCGAGGCGCTCCAGGGCCAGGGGCGCCGCCGGATCGCCACTCCAGGGCGAGGGGCCCTGGCCATCGATCAGGCAGGGGCGCAGGCCGGCCTCGGCGGGCAGCAGCAGGGCCGGAGCGATGGCGCTCAGGAACGGGCAGCCCAGCTGCGTGTCGACCCGGATCAGGTTGGGGCCGCCGCCGGCCAGGCTCCCGGCGCTCAGGCGCGGTCCCTGGCGCTCCAGGCTGCGTTGCACCAGCTCCAGGGCGAGGGCCTGATCGGCGGCCGCAGGGCCGTTGCTCAGGCCCCCCAGGGGCGCGCCGGGGGACCGGAGCCATAGGGGCGTTGCTGTCGGGCGATCGATCGCGAGTTGATTCAGACCTGCCGTTTCGATCTCCATCACGTCGATCCCAGGCTGATCGATCCCGGATCGATCGCTGGTTCCGGCCGGATCCTGGGCAACGGGTGCGACGGGCGGCGCTGCTGTCCGACCGGGTTGTGATCTCCGCACGGCCGCTGGAGAGGACCTGTCACCGGGATGGCCGCAGCGGGTCAGGGCGAGGCGCCGCCGCTCCAGGCTGGTTTCGATCCGCTCCTCCGTGAGGCGGCCTGCGGTGATCGCCGCCACGATCGCCGCGATGGCGGCATCGGCATCGGCGGGCATCAGCACCAGGTCGGCGCCGGCCTCCAGGGCCAGCACCGCCGCTTCGCCGGCGCCGTAGCGGCTGGTGATCGCCTCCATCACCAGGGCATCGGTGACCACCAGCCCGTCAAAACCCAGCTCCTGCCGCAGCAGCTTGGTGAGCACTGCGCTTGAGAGGGTGGCGGGCCGGTCGGGATCAAGGCTGGGCAGCAGCAGGTGGGCCGTCATCACCGAGGCCACACCGGCGGCGATCGCCTGGCGGAAGGGGGGCAGCTCGATGCGTTCCAGCCGCTCGCGGCTGTGGCTCAGCAGGGGCAGTTCCAGGTGGGAGTCGCTGCTGGTGTCGCCATGGCCGGGGAAGTGTTTGGCGCAGCAGAGCACCCCTTCCGCCTGGGCCCCGCTGAGAAAGGCCGCGGCGAGGGCGCCGGCCGTGGCCGGATCTTCCCCCCAGGCCCGCACATTGATCACCGGGTTGTCGGCGTTGTTGTTGACATCGCAGACCGGAGCCAGCACCCAGTTGAGGCCGAGGGCCCGGGCCTCGCGGCCGCTGCAGCGCCCGTAGCGCTCCGCCAGGGCCAGGGCCGCGGCGGGTTCGGCAGCATGGATGCGGCTCAGGGCCAGGGGCGGTACCAGCCAGCTGGCGCCTTCAAAGCGCTGGCCCACCCCCTCTTCCACATCGGCGCAGAGCAGCAGCGGCTGCTCACTCCAACTGGCCAGCTGGCCGGTGCGCTGGCCCAGCTCGGCCGCAGAGGCCCCCAGCAGGATCACGCCGCCCACCCCTTCGGCCAGCAGGCGCTGCAGCTCGGCATTGGCCAGCTCCCAGCGCGGATAGCGCCGCTGGCCATCGCTGAGGTGGCCGCTGGCGCGCACCACCAGCAGCTGGGCCACCCGCTGCCGCAGTCCCATGGCTTCAGTCGCCATCACTGCTTTCGTCAGGAGCATCGCCTTCGCCCTCGGCATCGGTCCCTTCCGGCACCTCACCACGTTCGAGGCGCTCAGATTCGAGCCGGCCGAGCAGGCCCAGCACCGTGGTGCCCCGTTCGAGGCCCTTGTCGAGCAGAAACACCACTTCGGGCGTGCGGCGCATCTTCAGGCGTCGCCCCAGTTCCCCCTTCACGTAGGGCGCAGCCGCCTTGAGGCCGTCCAGCACCAGCTGGCGATCCTCATCGCTGCCCAGCACGCTCACGAAGATGCGGCAGTGCTGCAGATCGCCGGCCACGTCGGCATGGGTGATGCTGACCATGCCGTTGTGAACCCGCTCGTCCTTGATGCCGTTGATCAGCAGCTCGCTGACCTCGCGGCGGATCAACGCCGCCATCCGCTCCACCCGTCGGCCCTGTGCCATGCCTATGCCAGCGGTGCTGGATTCACCATCGCATGCAGCACCAGCCCCATGCTCAGCAGCCCGCTGACCAGGGCCCCCACCAGGGCCACGGCGGTGACCGGATTGCTCAACCGGCGCACCAGCGGTTCCAGTACGGAGTTGAACACCCCCAGGCCAAAGGCCACCAGATAGCGCGGGTAGCGCGTCACGTTCAGGAAGAAGTCCTTCATCGCGGCGGCAACCTCTTGGAACAGATGCTCGCTACTCTGCCCCCCAAAGGCCCGCACCGCAGAGTCCCCTGTTGACGATGGAGCTGCATCAGTTCAGGCATTCGGCTTTCTGCGAAAAGGTGCGGTTGATCCTGGCCCTCAAAGGCCTGCAGGTCACCCTCGTGGAGGTCAGTCCAGGTCTGGGCCAGCTGGAGGTGTTTCGCCTCTCCGGCCAGCGGCAGGTGCCGGTGCTGGTCGATGGCGGCGAGGTGATCGCCGATTCCACGGCGATCGCCCTGCATCTGGAGGCCCGCCATCCGATTCCGGCGCTGCTGCCGAGCGATCCGCAGGCCCGGGCCAGGGTGCTGTTGCTGGAGGACTGGGCCGACACGGCTTTGGCCGGTGGCGCTCGCCTGGCCTTGCTGCAGGCGGCGGCCGTCAATCCGGTGCTGCGCACGGCGCTGCTGCCTGAGACGACGCCATCGTCCCTGCGGCGCCTGGTCAGTGCCCTGCCCGGCGGGGTGATGGCGCCCCTGAGCGAGGCGTTCAGCGAGGTGATCGGCCCCTGTGAAGCCCGCCAGCTGCGCCGCAATCTCGAGCAGCTGGCCCTGCTCACCTCAGAACGCCCCTATCTCGAAGGACAGTCGCTCAGCCTGGCCGATCTGGCCGTGGTGGCCCAGCTCAGTCTGCTGAAGTTCCCCGCCAGCGCCGGCGCACCCCTGGCCGGTCTCGGGGTCGAAGGCATCGCTGATAACCCTCTGCTGGCGGGCCTGTTCAGCTGGCGCGATCGGATCCTGGCGGAAGTGGGTCAGGCCTGATCGGCTCCAGTCTGAGCCGCAGGTGATCGCTGGCTACCGGAATCGCCAGCAGGCCCGCTGCCGGTGAGGGGTAACTGGCCTGCCATTGCTCGCCATCGATACCGCCGTCGGCGCGCCGCTGCCAGCGGCCCAGCGTTTCCACCTGGCTCACCCGGGGATTCAGGCCGGCGCGGTGCAGCACTTGCAGGCTTAGTTCGTCGCTGAGAAAGCAGTCGGGCCCGGGTTGCTCACTGGCTCGGGCGAGCACGGTGCTTTCCAGCAGCCGCTCGCCGCTGAGGCGGCTCAGTTGGCGATTCGGGTTGGCCGGGTCGTCCTGCACCGCCAGCAGCTCGTCCCCCAGCAGCGCCTTGCCGATGGCGCGGCCATTGAAGGCCCGATCGGCTCTGGCACCACCGCGACCATCGGCGCGGAAGCGCACCGTCCAGATCAGCTCCCCGTCCCCCGGCGGTTCGGCGCCGAGCCGACCATCCGGCTGCACGGCGCTGCTCACCCGCCAGTCGCCGGCGAACCAGGCGGGCCAGGCCAGATCCCGCTGGCTGGCGCGGGGCAGGGGCGCCGGCAGGTGCCAGTCGGGCCATTGCTGCAGCCGGTTGGCCAGGGCTGAGCCGCC
>CALPMR020000223.1 GCA_943324725.2 Bordetella parapertussis
AGGCCTCGTCGTAGGTGTCGCCGTGCAGCAGCACTTCCGCGCCGCGGGCCGCCACCGAGCGCACCTTCATCTCAGGGGTGGTCACGGGCATGACGATCACGGCCGTGCAACCCAGGCGCTGGGCGGCCAGAGCGACACCCTGGGCGTGGTTGCCGGCACTGGCGGCGATCACACCCCGGGCCAGTTCCTCACGGGTGAGGCTGACCATGCGGTTGTAGGCGCCGCGCAGCTTGAAGCTGAACACCGGCTGCAGGTCCTCCCGCTTCAGCAGCACCTGATTGCCCAGGCGCCGCGACAGGTTGGGGGCTGGGTCGAGGGGGGATTCGATCGCCACGTCGTAGACGCGGGCGCGCAGAATACGCTGCAGGTAGGGGCTGGCCAACGGGTATCCAGCCGGGCCAAACGGATTGGCGATCGATGTCTTCATTCAGGGAGTCTGACAATCACCGACGCGAACGGGCGTCGATGCCGCCGTTTGCCTGAGGGCACCCCGTAGATTGCATTTCACGGACGTCGAGTGGGTATGCATCCAAGTGAGCTGAGCCATCCGAACCAGCTGCATGGCCTCAGCGTCGCTGAATTGGAAGCGATCGCCCGCCAGATCCGTCACAAGCATCTTGAAGTGGTGTCCACCAGTGGCGGTCACCTGGGACCAGGCCTCGGCGTGGTGGAACTCACCCTGGCCCTCTATCAGACCCTCGACCTCGACCAGGATCGGGTCTGTTGGGACGTGGGTCACCAGGCCTACCCCCACAAGCTGATCACCGGCCGCTGGCAGGGCTTCCACACCCTGCGGCAGAAGGATGGGGTGGCGGGCTATCTCAAGCGCAGCGAAAGCCGTTTCGATCACTTCGGCGCCGGCCACGCCTCCACCTCGATCTCCGCGGCCTTGGGCATGGCCCTGGCCCGCGATCAGCGCGGCGAAGACTTCAAATGCGTGGCCGTGATCGGTGATGGCGCTCTCACCGGCGGCATGGCCCTCGAAGCGATCAACCACGCCGGCCACCTGCCCAGAACCAAGCTGCTGGTGGTGCTCAACGACAACGACATGTCGATCTCACCGCCGGTGGGGGCGCTCTCCACCCACCTCAACCGCATGCGGCTGAGCAAGCCGGTGCAGTTCCTCTCCGGCAACGCCGAGGAGGCGATCAAGCATCTGCCGTTCATGCACGGCGAGCTGCCGCCGGAGCTCAAGAATCTCAAGGAGAGCATGCGCCGCCTGGCCGTGCCCAAGGTGGGCGCCGTGTTCGAGGAGCTGGGCTTCACCTACATGGGCCCCATCGATGGCCACGACATGGCCGAGATGATCCGCACCTTCCAGGCCGCCCATCGTGAGGAGGGGCCGGTGCTCGTGCACGTGGCCACCACCAAGGGCAAGGGCTACGCCTATGCCGAAGCCGACCAGGTGGGGTATCACGCCCAGTCCGCCTTCGACCTGGCCACCGGCAAGGCCTATCCCTCCAGCAAGCCGAAGCCGCCCAGCTGGAGCAAGGTCTTCGGCCAGACCCTGGTGCGCATCTGTGAGCAGGATCCGCGCGTCGTCGGCATCACGGCGGCGATGGCCACCGGCACCGGCCTGGATCTGCTGGAGAAGGCTCTGCCCGGCCAGTACTTCGATGTCGGCATTGCCGAGCAACATGCCGTGACCATGGCCGCCGGCATGGCCTGCGAGGGCCTGCGCCCCGTGGTGGCGATCTACAGCACCTTCCTGCAGCGCGCCTACGACCAGCTGATCCATGACGTCGGCATCCAGAAGCTGCCCGTCACCTTCGTGCTCGATCGGGCCGGCATCGTCGGAGCCGATGGCCCCACCCACCAGGGCCAGTACGACATCAGCTATCTGCGGTCCGTGCCCAACTTCACGGTGATGGCACCCAAGGACGAAGGCGAGCTGCAGCGCATGCTCGTCACCTCGATCGCCCACGACGGGCCCTGCGCCATCCGCATTCCCCGCGGTGAGGGCGAGGGGGTGCCGCTGATCGAAGAGGGCTGGCAGCCGCTGGAGATCGGCCGCGGTGAGCTGCTGGCCGATGGCGATGACGTTCTGATCGTCGCCTACGGCTCGATGGTTTACCCCGCCATGGAAACGGCCGGCCTGCTCCAGGAGCAGGGCGTGCGGGCGGCCGTGATCAACGCCCGCTTCCTGCGCCCCCTCGATGAGGCCCTGATCCTGCCGATGGCCCGCCGCATCGGACGGGTGGTCACCATGGAGGAAGGGGCCCTCGCCGGTGGCTTCGGCGCCGCTGTGGTCGAGAGCCTCAGCGATCACGAGGTGCTGGTGCCGGTGCTGCGCCTGGGCATCGGCGATGTGCTGGTCGACCATGCCAGTCCCGAGCAGAGCAAGGTGCGTCTGGGTCTCACCCCGGCCCAGATGGCCGAATCGATCCTGAAGCGCTTTGCCGCCGCCTTCAGTCCCGACAGCCGTCGCGTTCTGGCGGTCTGAGTTTCTCCCCTACGGACGTGAGGAGCTTGCGCAGCCAGGTGCTCGTGGTCGGTGCCGGTCCGGCCGGAGCTGAGCTGGCACGCCAGCTGGCGGCAGCCGGTGTATCCGTGCTGCTGGTGGATCAGCTGGCCGATCTCTCCCAGGCCGCCTTCAGCAGCGCCGCCATGCCCTTCGCCAGCCTCGAGCGCTTCGGCCTGCCGGCCCAGGTGGTGGCCAGCCGCTGGCGAGGCTGGCAGTTGCTCGGTCCGGCCCAGGAGCGGCGTAGCTGGATGGCCCAGGCTCCCCTGGGGGTGGTGCTCGATTTCGGCGCCCTGCGCCAGTGGCTGGCGGACCAGTGCAGCCGCTTTGGCGGTGAGGTGCGCCTGGGTCTGCGGGCCTTCGACTGCCAGAGCCAGGGATCGGCGCTGCGCACCTTGCTGCGCGATCGCCAGGGGCGCGTGCAGGAGGTGATCAGTGACTGGGTGATCGATGCCAGCGGCCAGGGCCGGGCCCTGATGGGAGCGGCCAGGCCGCCGCTGCGAACCGCCAGGGCCGATCGGGATCTGGTCCAGGGAGTCGGCGTCGAGTGGTTGCTGCAGGTGCCGCTGGCCTGTTGGCAGCGCTGGTCCGATCAGCTCAGTTTCTGCCTCGGCAGCGACTGGGTGGCCCAGGGCTATGGCTGGATCTTCCCGATGGCCCCTGGCCAGTTGAAGGTCGGTGTCTGCCGGCTGAGGCCCGACCAGCAGCTGCTACCCCTCGGTCGGGTGCTGGAGCAGCTGCTGGAGCGACTGTTCAGCCCGGCCGAACGCCAGGCCAGCGTGGTGCTCGATCGCCATGGCGGTCTGATTGGCAGCTCGATTCGGCGCCGCGACTGTCACGGTCGGGGCCAGCTGCTGGCGATCGGCGATGCGGTCAGCACCGCCAACCTGCTCGGCGGCGAAGGCATTCGCCATGCCCTGAGCAGCAGCCGGGTGTTGGCGCCGTTGCTGTTGGGGGCGATCCAGTCCGGGCAGCCGTTCCGTCTGCGGCGCTACGAGCAGGTGCTGGCTCGGCAGCTGGGCTGGCGCTGGAGCCTCAGCGGTCGGTTGGCGCGGCGCACCTGGCTGGGCCTGACCGGCCCCGAGGCGGATCAGCGGCTCAGCCGGTTGCTGGTGGGTCTGGAGCCAAGAGGTGCCGACGATCTGGCGGCCCTGCTGTTCGACTACCGCTTTGAGCGCTATGGGCTCAGAAGCCTGCCGTATTTGCTGGGCTGGCGCTGATTCCTTGATCTGCAGCTGGGCTGGCGTTGCGCTGAGCCCATGATTCGGATCTGTGGCTGCAGCCGCTCAGGATCACTCGCGTGAAAGGCCAAGCAACCTGAACCCTTGTCCCTGCTGGGCCATTTCAGGCAGCGCCATCTCAGGCAGCGCCATCTGAGCCAGTGCCAGAACAGGTGATCACCAGAGCTGGGATCGCCTGTTCGGGGAGCCGTGTACAAGGCAGCAGTCCCCGCCAGCGGCAGGGGAGCTGCCATCGCGCTTGGCCTTCAGAGAACGCCGCGGGAGGCCAGGCCCTGAATGGCGCCGAAGCCGAGGATGTGTCCCAGGCTCATCGTGCCGAGCATGGCTCCATGGCTGAGGCCGCCGAACAGGCTGGAGCTGGGCAGCTGCAGACCCACATTCGGTTGCTTGATGGTGGCCTTGCCGATGGCAATGGCGATGATGTTGCAGACGATCATCACCAGGCCCACCTTCGGTGACCAGGAGATGGTGGCAGGGGCCAGGGCCAGAAGAGGAGCGATCATCGAACACTTGGCAACGGCCCCATCTTCCGGGGGACGGGAGCACCCGCAGCCGCCCCCGTAAGACTTGTTCACCTCTTGGGCCCGCTGCTCGCGGTGATGCCGGCCGTGGCGAAGCCCAGCATCACCAGCAGATTGCTCAGCGTCAGGAAGGATTCAGCGCTGCCGTGCAGCGCATCGACATCGGCCAGCAGGGCGCCGAAGCGCACCTGGGCCACGATCGCCGCCACGATCGTCACGGCCACGAACAACAGGGTGAGCTGAAAGCCGCGCAAGGCGAGCCTGGGGAAGGCCTCGACCCGGGCCGCCCACCAGAGGAAGGCCAGATAGGGCAACAGCGAGAGCACGAAGAAGGGCGCCGGATCAATCGCCGCCAGCCGCTCCAGCGGTGCCGACCAGGTGTCCGTCATGGTTGTTGCTGCCGCAGCCGCTGTTGCCGCAACAGATTCCAGCAGGCGATCGCCATGGTGGTGTTGCCGATGGCGGTGAGGGCGGCCTGGAACACCACCAGACCCTTGAGGGCGGCGCTGTTGTCAAACAGGTGCCAGGTGCAGGCCGCCATGGCACTGACCAGGGCCGGAATCATCGCCAGGGCCAGCCAGCGCCAGCCCCCTTCGCGCCGCATCGCGCCGAAGACCTGCACCGCCAGGATGGCCGCCAGCCATTCGAGCACCGACGTGACGTGGATCCACCAGGTGCCCAGGGAGAGGGCGTGCATGGAACG
>CALPMR020000224.1 GCA_943324725.2 Bordetella parapertussis
CAGGGGGGAGGGGGCTTCGCAGGGCGGAGGCGTCTGCCATTGGCCGCCGCGCAGCAGCCGTCGCTGGGGCGCCTGGGCCAGCAGCTGCCCCCAGGAGCCGGCACCCAGCACCAGCAGATCGGCCGGAGCTCCGGGGCGCAACACCCCATCCCAGGTCAGGTTGAGCAGCCGTGCCGGCGCAGTGGTGAACGGCGACAGTCCCTGGCGCTGCCAGGGCACCACATGGCTGATCAGGGCCGCCAGCCGCAGCAGCTCGATCGGATCGAAGGCACCGCCTGGATACCAGGGATCCTGGACGTTGTCGCCGCCGAGGGCCACCTCAACGCCGGCGCTCTGCAGTTGGCGGATCGGTGCCTGGATGCGTTGCAGCGGCGTCGCTCCGGCCCGCCGGCCCAGCAGCCAGAGATTGGTGGTGGGCAGGGCGATCACGCCGATGCCGGCGGCGGCGATCGTCTCGCAGAGGCGCTGGCAGGGGCGATCCGCCAGCAGCGCCATGCTGCTGGCATGGCTGCAGACCAGCGGCACGGCACTGCCCATCTCCAGCATCAGACGGCTGACCATCGCCACCCCCCGGCCGGGATCGCCGCTGCCCTCATCGATGTGCAGATCGACGGGGCAGCCCAGCCGCTCCGCCAGCCGCAGCAGCGCCACCAACCCGTCCCGATCGCGGCGGCGGGAGGCGAACGGCGGACCGATCACCCCCCCCAGCACCCCTGCGGTGGCCGCCACCCGAGCCGCCAGGGCCTCCCCTTCAGGGCTCAGCCAGTGCTGGACCGGCACCATCGCCACCAATTGCAGCTCCAGCCGCCCGGCCCAGCGCTGACGCAGGCTGGTCAGGGCCTCCCAGCTGGGGGCGGCGGCGGCTCCAAGGCTGTCGATGTGGCTGCGCATGGCGCGCAGCCCGTGGCCCCAGGCCAGCTGCAGGGCCTGCTCGCCGCGCGCCAGCACGCCTTCGAGCTGTCGATGTTCGGCCTCCTCGATGTTGGCGGCGAAGGCTCCGGCCACGGTGCCGTCGGGATTGGCAAAGGCCGCAGCGGTGAAGGGTTTGTCGAGATGGGCATGGGGCTCCACCGGTGGCGTGATCGCCAGGGGAAGCCCGCCGCAACCCTGGTGCTGCGAAGCCGGCTCGCCCGCTTGCGGCCAGGGGTGGAGAGCCAGGATGCGCCCATCACCGTGCTCAAGGCAGACCGCCACCAGGCCTTCGGCATCGGTGGGGCCCAGCTGTTCGAGCCGCGGATCGAGCAGGGCGCGCGGCACCAGCAACGGTGGCAGGCGTTCAGGAGTGCTCATCGCTGGGGTTCCCCGTGGACACCGGTCGGGTTCAGGGCCTGTCGCCGCGACTGGGGCCATTGTCCTGGCCCGTGCGCAGCAGCACGAACTGGCCGGCCGCCGCCAGGGTGAGGGCGTGGTAGCGGGGCAGGCTCCAGTTGGGCAGGATCCGCTCGCCACCCAGTTCGGTGACATAGAGGCTGAACAGCCCCAGGTTGCGGCGGCGGGAATGGGCCAGCGCCAGCTGCCCCAGGATGCGGCGCTGGGAAGCGACCACCCCAGGGCAATCCCGGATCACCAGGCGCAGCAGCATCGGCATTCCATCCTCGCGGCAGATCTCCTCGGTGATCAGGCGCGTCAGTTGACCGGAGGCGAACTCCTCGAATTCGCTCGGCCCCGGGTTGGTGGCGGCCAGGCCGATGGCGGCGCCGGTCGTCATCAACAGGCCCACAAGGGTGGAGGTGGTGCTGAAGCTCGAGGGAGGCAAACGCCAGTCGGCAGAGTTCACCCCAGAATTGCAAATCACCATCCCCTGCCGCGCCCACCAGGCCGGCGATCAGACGCCCCGGCGGGTTCGCTTCGCGTTGTGTCATGACTGAGCCCCGATCCGTCAGGGCCATCACCTGGTGGTGGGCCTGAGCCCGCCACAGCGGTGGGATCCTGGCGCGGCAGCGCCGTCGGTACCTGACAGACCAGGACGCCATCGAGCAGGGGCTGCTGAAGCTGGATCGTCAGCTCGGCCCGATTCAGGCCGCTGGCCAGGCCCAGCAGCTGCAGTTGACCTGGTTGCCGAGGTCCTCGCTCAGCAAGGCCAGCCCATCGATGGTGTGGAGCCGGGACGCCAGTAGGGCTTGGTCCCTGTGCCAGCCAGGCCTTTCCCGTGCCTCTGCTGGATCCCACCTGGCCGCTGCAGCTGCTGGCCAACCTGGTCCATGCCGCCGGCTTTCCCCTGGTCGGGCTGGGTTGGTTGCACCTGGCCTCCGAACTGAAGCCCAACGACGACAAGCTGGCCCGGCAGCGTTGGCTCTGTGCCTGACTGGCGATGCCGCTGGCCCTGGCTTTTCCGTTGCCGGCACGGCCCACACTCCCCGCCCAGGTGCGGAAGGATGGCCACAGCAACCGCGAGCCGATGACCAGGTGGAAGGGAGTGGTGGTGCTGCTGCTGCTGGCCATGCCCCTGTCGCTGGCCGTGACCCTGCCGGCTGCGGCCGCCGAGGTGTTGCGGGTGGGTGTGCTCGATGGCTCTCCCCCCTGCTCCCAGCAGCAGGCCAGCGGGCAGTGGCAGGGGCGGGCGGTGGATCTGTGGGAGGTGATCGCCAGCCGCGAACGGCTGCCCTACGTGTACAGCGGCTATCCCAATCCACTGCGGTTGCTGGAGGCCACCCAGGCCAACCAGGTCGACATCGGCGTCGGCTGCCTCACCATCGCCCCGGAGCGGGTGGGGCACTACCGCTTCAGCCTGCCGTTCCAGGAGGAGGGCCTGGCCCTGCTGCTCCCCAGCGATCGGCTGGCTGGTGGCCGCCGGCTGCTGCAGGCCGTTCTCCATCCCCAGTTGCTGCGGGTGATCGTGGGCTACCTGCTGGTGATCGCCTTGATCAGCTGGCTGGTATGGCGCGATGAGCACTGCGGTGATGGCCGCCAGAGCAGGCGGGAACAGCTGCGCCGCTATGCCCTGGTCTTCCAGGTGCTGGCCTCAGGCCCCGGCACGAACGTGATCGTGACGCGCACCCGCGGCCATGCCCTGGTGCTGCTCAGCTGGCTGGTGCGAATCATCGGCGCCTCGCTGATCGTCAGCACGATCACGCTGGAGGTGCTGAGCCAACCGCCGACAAGTGGCTTCCAGCCCCGGTCGCTGGCCGATCTGGCCGGGCGCCGGATCGCTGTGCGGCCCGGCAGCGTCAGTGCCCAACTGCTGCTGCAACCGCCGCTGCGCGGCAAGGTGAGCGTGGTGTCCCTGCCCAGCCTGGCCTCTGCAGCGGGGCTGTTGCTGGAAGGGCATGCCGATGCGGTGCTCGCCGATGAGCAGCAGCTCCGCCATGTGCGCGAACAGGCCTCGCCGCTGCAGCGATCCCGCCTGCGGCTGGCGCTGCAGGGCACGAACCGGGAATCCCAGGCGTTCGCCCTCTCCCCCCGCCTTGAGACCACGCTGGTGCGGCGTCTTGATCGCGCCATCAGCCAGGCCAAGCGCGATGGGCTGGTGCCTTGAGCCGTTTGCCAGCCCGGGTTCGCGTCGCTGCGGCCACGGGAGCGCCAGCGAGTGGTCAAGGTGAGCGGCGGGGCCTCGATCTGGCGGCTCGAAGCACTGCAGGCTCTGGGTTGTGAACCGGTTTCGATGCCAGCTTGCCTGCCTGTTCGAATCGACTGAAATCCCGCCAATCTCAGCAGGTTCAGTGCCGCCGTCCGCAGCGGCGCCATCGCGGTGGCCATCCCCAGGGAGCTGGGTGTCGCGGATCCAGTGCCAAGCCTCGACACTCCAGCGGTCTCGCACCAGTTGCCGCATGCAGTTCAAGGATCCAGCTGGTGCCGATCCAGCTGGCATGGATGTGCTCTGGAGCCAGGGTCTGCAATCGGCCCCGCAGCCGCGGGGCTCGATCGGCTGCCACCGTGGCCAGTTGCAGCCAGCGGGCTTGCGCCGAGCGCCCTTCGCGCTCACGGGCACCGCGCCGCAAGGGGCGCCTGGGGGGCAGGGAAGCCGCTGGCAGTCCGCTCTGCCGGCGAACGGTCCTGGGCGGCGGCAGGGTCGCTCATCCAGCCTGCTCACAGGCCAAGTCCTGAATGTTTCCCAGGCCCTGCCGCAAGCGGAAGCGGGGATGGGCCGGATCCTCGAGGCTCCACCACCACTTGCCGTCCGTGAAGCTGGCAGGACCGGCGTTGTTGGTGCGGGGCAGCTGCAGGCTGAGATCGCGCCATTGCAGCACCACGAAGCCGCCCATCGGCACCGGGCCCCTGCTCGGATCGGGCATCGTCGGATCATCCACGGCACCGCTGACCAGCAGGGCTGTCAGCCGCTCGCCATCGCAGCTGTAGGCCAGTGGCGATGGGCTGGTGTCGGCCAGAGCAGATCCAGCGAATGTCAACAGGATGACCAGCAGAGCGGCGAGCGCCCCTGCGGGGAACGAAAGCCTGCGCCATGGTGGGCAGCCTGAGGCCATGGCGATCAGCGGCATGACAGTCAAAGACAAGGCAGTCGGTGGCAAGGCAGTCGGTGGCAAGGCAGTCACAGACATGGAATCAGATTCTCCTGAACCGCTGGCGCCGAGCGCCTCGCCCCAACCTGTGCTGGTGTTCGATGGCGGCTGCCTGTTCTGCCGCCACTTCGCCGAACTCAGTGAGCTGCGCAGTGGTATCCCGGGTCTGCAGATCCGCGATGGCCGTGCTGATCAGGCGTTGCGAGAACAGCTGGAGCGCCGCGGCTATCGCCTGCGCGATGGCGCCATGGTGCTGGATGGTGAGCAGATTCTGCATGGAGCCGAGGCGATCGCCTGGTTGTGCCGGCGAATGACTCCGAGTGCCGCCTTATTGCACTTGTTGGCGCCGCTGCTGGCTGACAGCCGCCGGGCCCGGGTGATGTACCCGCTGCTGTTGGTCGCCCGGCGACTGGCGTTGTCGCTGCGCGGCCTGCCGCTGGATCCGGCGACAGCCCTGGCAGCACGC
>CALPMR020000225.1 GCA_943324725.2 Bordetella parapertussis
CAGCTTCCATCAGCGCGCCTGCTGCAGGTGCGGGCGGCCCGTCAGCCCGGCCAGCGGCGGATTGTGCTCGATCTCGACGGGCCCGCCATCGTGCGCAGCAGCGAGGAGGGCCTGGAACTGGGCCTGTGGAGCAGCAGCGTCCAACAGGCCGAGCTGAGCCAGCGGGGCCTGGGGGTACGCCAGGGGCCCCAGGGGCTGGTGCTGACCACCGCATCCGGATCCAGGGCCAGCCGCGTCCTCACCCTGGCCAATCCCAGCCGGGTGGTGATCGACCTGCCGGGAGAAGGGCCTCCGCCCAGCGCCAACCTGGCCCCGCCACGGTTCGATCCGCGACTGCTGGCCCTGCTGGGCAAAGACCTTCGCTGGGACCGCCAGGTGCTGCGCCTGGGCAGCCTCAGCTTCAAGCTGAATCGGGTGAGCTTCGATCCCCGCTCGGGACCTCTGGAACTCCAGCCCCTGAACCGCGGCGGCAGCATGGAGGGGCTGAGTTCCCTCACCGACCTGGCCCAGCGCTCCGATGCTCTGGTCGCCATCAACGGCGGCTTCTTCAATCGGATTCGGCGCCTGCCCCTGGGCGCCCTGCGCCAACAGGGACACTGGCTGTCCGGTCCGATCCTGAACCGGGGGGCCGTGGGCTGGGAAAGCCGCAGGGTGCCCCAGTTCGGCAGGCTGCAACTCCAGGAATGGCTGCTCGATCGCAGCGGCCAGCGCTGGCCGATTCAGGTGGTCAACAGTGGCTACGTGCAACGGGGCCTCAGCCGTTACACCAGCGACTGGGGCCCCTGGTATCGCGCCCTGAGCAACGGCGAAAGCGGCCTGCTGCTGCGCAACGGCATGGTGGTGCAGCGTTTCGACGCCGCCCGACTGGACGCCGGCGTGCCCCTGGCCGCCGGCGACATGGTGCTGGTGGGGCGCGCGGGCACGGAACTGCCCTGGCAGGAAGGCGAACCCCTGACCCTGGACTCGCGCCCGAGTGATCCGCTCGGCCTGGCCTCGAATGTGCTGGGGGGTGGCCCCTTGCTGCTGCTGAACGGGCGGCTGGTCCTGAACGGGACTGCCGAGGGATTCGGTGCCGCTTTCCTGAGCCAGGGCGCCCCCCGCACCGTGATCGGCAGCGACGGCACCAGGATCGAGCTGATCACCCTTGAAGGGGTGGATCAGGAGGGCCCGACCCTGGCCGAGACGGCGGCGCTGCTGCAGGGACTGGGCCTGCGGGACGCCCTCAACCTCGATGGCGGCAGTTCCACCGGCCTGGTGATGGGCGGTGCCCATACCGTCAAGGGGCGCGGTGTGGCCGGCGCCGTGCATAACGGCCTGGGATTGGTGCCGAGCAGCGGCCAGGCCCTCGGCGCCCGGGCAGCCGCCAGAGCGAGCAGCCTGGCCGGCAACTGACAGACTGTCGGCTTGCTGCTCCAATTCACCGTGCCCAGGGGCCACAGCCTGCGCATCACCGCCGCCGCCGCCGCCGAACTGTGCCGCCAGGCGGCCGTGGCCGGCACGCCGGGGCTGATGCACATCGACCTGCTCGATGGCAGCTGTGAACGCTGGGCCATCCGTCTGCGCCCAGGCCACCTCGCCGGCACCCCCGTAGCCCGCGCCGATGGCGTCACCCTCTTTGCTCCGCTCCCCCAACTGACGCTGCTCACGGGCCTGCAGCTCGATTACAAGGGCGATCTCAGCGGCGGCGGCTTCCTGGTGCGCCCCGGCGGCGACGTGAGCAGCTGCGCCTGCGGGGCCTCCTTCAGCCGCGACTCTGGACGGGGGACGGCGGGGCAGTAAGGTGACGGATTGTCGAAATCGGTCGGTTGCCCGACCTGTTCGCACCGACCAGCCCTGACGGCCCTCGATGCCCACCATCCAGCAGCTGATCCGCACCGAGCGGCAGCGACTCACCCGCAAGACGAAATCGCCAGCCCTGCGCTCCTGCCCGGAGCGGCGCGGCGTGTGCACCCGTGTGTACACCTCCACCCCGAAGAAGCCCAACTCGGCCCTGCGCAAGGTTGCCCGGGTGCGGCTCACCTCCGGTTTTGAGGTCACGGCCTACATCCCCGGCATCGGCCACAACCTCCAGGAGCACTCCGTGGTGCTGATCAGAGGCGGCCGGGTCAAGGATCTGCCTGGGGTGCGCTACCACATCATCCGGGGCACCCTCGACACCGCCGGTGTCAAGGATCGTCGTCAGTCCCGTTCCAAATACGGCGCCAAGACTCCCAAGTCCTGATGGGCCGGATCCCGCCCCCGGGATTCCCCGCCGTTTAGCCCCGACTCCCCCGCCTTTTCCCTTCCCGTTCCATGTCCCGCCGCAACGCCGCCGAGAAGCGCCCGGTCCTGCCGGATCCCCAGTTCAACAGCCGCCTGGCCTCGATGATCGTGGCCCGGCTGATGAAGCATGGCAAAAAATCCACGGCCCAGCGGATCCTCTCGGACGCCTTCAGCCTGATCAACGACCGCACCGGCGGCGATCCGCTCGAACTGTTCGAAACGGCCGTCCGCAATGCCACCCCCTTGGTGGAAGTGCGCGCTCGCCGGGTCGGCGGCGCCACCTATCAGGTGCCGATGGAGGTCCGCCAGGACCGCGGCACGGCCATGGCCCTGCGCTGGCTGGTCAACTTCTCTCGCGCCCGCAACGGCCGTTCCATGGCCCAGAAACTGGCCGGTGAACTGATGGATGCGGCCAACGAAGCCGGCAGCGCCGTTCGCAAGCGGGAAGAGACCCACAAGATGGCCGAGGCCAACAAGGCCTTCGCTCACTACCGCTATTGAGCCCGGCGGGAAGCGACTGCCCTGGCGGCAACGCTTCCCCCTCAGAGCACAGCGAAGGCTGGTCTGTAAAGTAATGCTTGCTTTTTGTTGACCCCACCCGGAGAACTCGTCAGTGGCCCGCGCCTACCCCCTCGACCGCGTCAGAAATATCGGGATCGCCGCCCACATTGACGCGGGCAAAACCACCACCACCGAACGGATCCTTTTTTATTCGGGTGTGGTCCACAAGATGGGTGAGGTGCACGACGGAGCCGCCGTCACCGACTGGATGGAGCAGGAGCGAGAGCGTGGCATCACGATCACCGCGGCCGCCATTTCCACCAGTTGGAAAGACAACCGCATCAACATCATCGACACCCCTGGACACGTCGACTTCACCATCGAGGTGGAACGCTCGATGCGTGTCCTCGATGGCGTGGTGGCCGTGTTCTGTGCCGTGGGCGGGGTGCAGCCCCAATCGGAAACGGTCTGGCGCCAGGCCGACCGCTACAACGTACCCCGCATCGTGTTCGTCAACAAGATGGACCGCACGGGTGCGAACTTCCTCAAGGTCTACGAGCAGATCAAGGACCGCCTCAAGGCCAATGCAGCTCCCATCCAGCTGCCGATCGGCGCTGAAGGCGACCTCAAGGGCATCATTGACCTGGTTCGCAACAAATCGATCGTTTATACCAATGATCTCGGTACCGACATCATTGAGGAGGAAGTTCCCGACACGATGAGGGACGAAGTCGACTTCTGGCGCGACAAGTTGATGGAAACCGTTGCCGAGAACGACGAGATCCTGCTTGATGCCTACCTGGAAAACGGTGAATTGACCGAAGCCCAGTTGATCAAAGGCATTCGAGAAGGCGTCGTCAGGCACGGCCTGGTTCCAATCCTCTGCGGCTCCGCCTTCAAGAACAAAGGAGTCCAGCTGGTGCTCGATGCCGTCATCGACTACCTGCCCGCACCCGTTGACGTGCCACCGATCACCGGCCTGCTGCCCGACGGCACCGAAGCCACCCGTGCCTGCGATGACAACGCCCCCTTCAGCGCCTTGGCGTTCAAGGTGATGGCGGATCCCTATGGCAAACTCACCTTCATTCGGATGTACAGCGGCGTTCTGCAGAAAGGCAGCTACGTGATGAACTCCACCAAGGACAAGAAAGAGCGCATTTCACGTCTGATCCTGCTCAAAGCCGACGACCGTGAGGAGGTGGACGAACTGCGGGCCGGTGATCTCGGAGCCGTGCTCGGCCTCAAGGACACCACCACCGGTGACACCCTCTGCGTCGACAGTGATCCGATCATCCTCGAGTCGCTGTTCATTCCCGAACCTGTGATTTCGGTGGCCGTTGAACCGAAGACCAAGGGTGACATGGAGAAACTCTCCAAAGCCCTGCAATCACTCTCTGAAGAAGATCCCACCTTCCGAGTCTCCACCGATCCAGAAACCAGCCAGACCGTGATCGCCGGCATGGGCGAACTGCACCTGGAAATCCTGGTTGATCGCATGCTGCGCGAATTCAAAGTGGAAGCCAACATCGGTGCTCCACAGGTTTCCTACCGCGAAACCATTCGTGCCAGCGCCAAGGGCGAAGGCAAGTTCGCTCGCCAGACCGGCGGCAAGGGTCAATACGGCCACGTGGTGATCGAAATGCAGCCCGGCGAGCCGGGTACAGGTTTCGTATTCGTCAACAAAATTGTTGGCGGTATCGTTCCCAAGGAGTACATCGGACCGGCGGAAGCCGGCATGAAGGAAACCTGCCAATCCGGCGTGATTGCTGGTTTCCCGATGATTGATGTCAGGGTCACCATGGTCGATGGCTCCTACCACGACGTCGACTCTTCGGAAATGGCGTTCAAGATCGCCGGCTCCCTGGCCTTCAAAGATGGCGTCAAGAAGTGCAACCCCGTGCTTCTCGAGCCGATGATGAAGGTGGAGGTGGAGGTGCCCGAGGATTATCTCGGTTCCGTCATCGGAGATCTCTCCTCCCGCCGCGGCCAGGTTGAAGGCCAGTCCGTCGACAACGGACAGTCCAAGGTCCAGTCCAAGGTGCCTCTGGCCGAGATGTTCGGCTACGCCACCCAGCTCCGATCCATGACCCAGGGTCGGGGTA
>CALPMR020000226.1 GCA_943324725.2 Bordetella parapertussis
CCACTCAAGGCAACCAGTTCAATCAAGGCAGCCGGGTCCACTCAAGGCAACCAGGTCCACTCAAGGCAACCATGGCGAGCCGGAAAAATCGGGATCGCGCTTTTCGAGGAAGGCGTTGCGGCCCTCCTGGCCCTCAGCCGTTCGGTAGAAGAGATGGGTGGCCTGACCCGCCAGCTCCTGCAGGCCCGCCAGCCCGTCGGTTTCGGCGTTGAAGGCCGCCTTGAGGCAGCGGATCGCCGTGGGACTGTGAGCCAGCACCTCCCGCGCCCACTGCACCCCTTCCGCCTCCAGCGCCTCCAGCGGCACCACCCGGTTGACCAGTCCCATCGCCAGGGCTTCCTCGGCGCTGTAGCGGCGGCAGAGAAACCAGATTTCACGGGCCTTGCGCTGGCCCACCACCCGGGCCAGATAGCCGGCGCCGAAGCCGCCGTCAAAGCTGCCGACCCGCGGTCCGGTCTGACCGAAGACGGCATTGTCGGCCGCCAGGCTGAGATCGCAGAGCAGGTGCAGCACCTGGCCGCCACCGATGGCGTAGCCCGCCACCAGGGCGATCACCACCTTCGGCAGGCTGCGGATCAGGCGCTGCAGGTCCAGCACATTGAGCCGCGGCAGGCCGTCCTCATCCACATAGCCACCATCGCCGCGCACGCTCTGGTCGCCGCCGGCGCAGAAGGCCCAGGCGCCATCGGCGGCGGGGCCGGCACCGGTGAACAGCACCACGCCGATGGCCGTGTCATCGCGCACCCTGGAGAAGGCGTCGCAGAGCTCCTGCACGGTGCGCGGCCGAAAGGCATTGCGCTTTTCGGGGCGATTGATCGTGATGCGGGCGATGCCTTCATCGCTGCGCTCGAAGCGGATGTCCTGGTAGCGGCCGACGCTTTGCCAGCTCACCGCCTGGACCGGCTGGGGGCCCTCAGCCGAGCTGCTGCGGGAACGGGCGCTGGCGGAGGTCATCGAAGCGGGAGCTGCCGGGACGCCATTGTGCGCAGCCGGCCACGCAGTTCGGCATCGGCGCGCCGATCCGTGCGCACCTCCACCAGGGCCAGCGGTTGTGCCAGGGCCCAGTCCAGAACCATGGACAAGTCCTCGGGCCGCTCCAGCCGGCGGCCGGGGACGCCATAGGCGGCGGCCAGGGCCAGCTGGTCGAGGGGCTGGGGCATGGCGAACAGCCGTTCGAAATCCAGGGCCGCCGCCGGCTCGGTGCGGATCGGCAACTGCTCGAAGATGCCGCCACCGCCGTTCTCGATCAGCACCACGGTCAGCCGTCCGCGCAGCTGCCGCTGCCACAGCCAGCCATTGGCATCGTGCAGCAGGGCCAGATCCCCCGTCACCAGCACCAGCTGCCCATGGGCCTCAGCCAGCCCACAGGCCATCGACAGGGTGCCATCGATGCCGGATGCGCCGCGAAAGCCATGGATGCGGCGATGGGGCGCCGACGGATCGCCGAAGCTCTCCCAGTCCCGGACCGGACTGCTGCTGGCCAGCATCAAGGGGAGATCCGCAGGCAGCAGGCGGCTCAGCCGGCGGGCCAGCCAGACCTCCCCCAGCCGATCCGGGGCCTCGAGCTGCTGATCGAGCCAGCCCTGCACGGCCGCATCGGCGCGGCACCAGCGCCGCTGCAGATCCAGGCAGGCGGCGGCGGGCGGCGCGTCCTCCTCCAGGCCGGGCCTGGCCGCCAGCCAGCGCTCCAGCCCAGCGCTCCACTGCCGTTCGGCCGGCACCGTGCCGAGGGGATCCAGGCGGCGGCCATCTCCCTGGCTCACCAGCACCTGGTCGCCGCCCAGGGCCTGCAGCCATTGCTGCAGGCGACGACTGGCCGGCAGCGAGCCGAGCCGCAGCACCTGGTCCACCGCCAGCTGCGGGGGCGGAGCCTCCAGGATCAGGTCATAGGCAGCCACCAGCGGCCAATTCTTGAGGCCGCGCAGGCCCGAGAGCGGATCCGCCAGCAGCGGCCAGCCACGGCGCTGCAGCCAGTGCTCCAGGGCCCGCACCTGGCCGGACCAATCGGCCGGATCGCCGCGCCAGGGGCCGGCCACCACCACCCCGGGCCGATCGGGATCGAGGGCGGCGCCAGCATCTCCAGAGCCAGCACCTCTCAAGCCCACGGGGCTAGGAAGCGCTGCGGATACCGAAGCCTGGGGCCAGCATGGCGGCGACTGCTCCAGGAGCAGGGCCGCGAGGGCCGGGCCGCCGATATGGAGCGGTTCGTCGAAGGGGAGATTGAGATGGACCGGACCGGCCGGCGCCCCCAGGCCATCGCCGCGGGCCGCGCCCATCGCCCGGGCCGCCATCGCCTGCCGCTCGGCGACGGTCATCGCCGCCAGACCGTCGCCGCAGCCCAGGCCCACCCAGCGGCAACAGACCGCCAGGAACTGCTCCTGGGGTACGGATTGATTGGCACCGCAGTTTTTCAACCGCTCTGGTCGGTCGGCGCTGAGCAGCAACAGCGGCACGGTGCCGAGATCAGCTTCCACCGCCGCCGCCAGCAGCTGGGCCACCGCCGTTCCCGAGGTGGTGATCACGGCCGCCGGCCGGCCCGTGGCCTTGCCATGGCCGAGGGCGAAGAAGGCGGCGGAGCGCTCATCGATCGCCGTCAGCAAGCGCAGGCCCCGCGCTTCCAGCAGGGCGGCGGCCTGGGCCAGGGGCGCGGAGCGACTGCCGGGGCAGAGCACCACCAGCTCCAGCCCCTGGCTGGCCAGGGCCGCCAGCAGCTCCAGCGCCGCCCTGACATTGGCGGCAGCCCGATCCAACGGCAGCGGAGCGGGCGACGGTGGCAGGAGATCGCGCTGGGTCACCGGCGGAGAACCTCGGCTGGTCAGGATGGAGCGATCATCCCTGCTCCGGCTCCTGCCGGCGAGGACTCCCCCAGCCCATGCCCCCTGAGTCGCCAGCTCCCATTCCCACCAGCCCCCGTTCATCCGCCGGCGGCGGCGGCCAGGAGCCGCTCAGCCTGATGCGGCAGCTGCGGTCGGTGGCCCTCTGGCTGCTGCTGGCCCTGCTGCTGCGCTGGATCGTGGTCGAGCCGCGCTGGATCCCTTCGGGCTCGATGCTGCCGACGCTGCAGCTGCAGGACCGGATCCTGGTGGAAAAAGTGAGATCCAGGTTGCGGCGACCTCTGACCACCGGCACGATCGTGGTCTTTCATCCGCCAGCGGCTCTGCAAGCGGCCGGCTACGACCCCGGGGCGGCCCTGATCAAGCGGGTGGTGGCGGTCGCCGGCGATCGGATCGCCGTCAGCGCCGGCCAGTTGCAGCGCAACGGCACCCCGGTCCAGGAGAGCTGGAGAAGCGAGCCGATGGACTACGAGCTGGCGCCGCTGACCGTGCCGCCGGGCCATGTCCTGGTGCTCGGGGACAACCGCAATGCCAGCCTCGACTCCCATCTGTGGGGGCCCCTGCCCGTGAACGATGTGATCGGAACCGCGATCTGGCGCTACTGGCCTTTGGAGCATTTCGGTCCGATTCGGTTCGCCGCCGCCGTCCCTGCTGAGCTGAACTGAAAGGCTGGGTTAAGGTTTGGGCCGTGTCGCGAGGCACACTCGTCGACATGCTCGGGAGATCCACATGTTCAACCCGGAGTTCCTGACCAGTGACAACGAGGCCATCAGCGGCAACTCGCTGATCCAGTACCTGCAGGATCAATCCCCCGATGTGTTGCAACGGGTGGCCCGCTCGGCCAGCGGCGACATCCAGGACATCATTCGCCACAATGTTCAGGGCCTGCTGGGCATGCTTCCCGGCGAACAGTTCGAGGTCAAGATCCAGGCCAGCCGCGACAGCCTGGCCGGCCTGCTGGCCTCGGCGATGATGACCGGCTACTTCCTGCGCCAGATGGAGCAGCGCATGGAGCTGGAAACCACCCTGCTGGGCAGCGGCGGCCTCGGGGATGGCGCCAACGACGATCCGGGCGAACTCCACCTCTGAGCCCCATCAGCGCCGCCCGATCAGCCCCGATTACAACCAGGAGCGGCTCCAGCCCAGCCTTTGACCCCCTTGTGTTGCGGGGCCGGACGCCAAGGCCAGCTGTGTTGAAGCCAGGCCTGACGCCCGTTCCTCTTCAAATTGTCACAGTGTCCTGGCACCAGCCGGCGGCGCTTGTGGTGGCCCTGGTCTGCTCAGCCCGCTCCGGCTGCCGCCACCCCCCCTGACCCCGGCGGCGCAAGCTGGCTGGCTGCGCCTCAGCCGCGCCCCGGCGGCGGCGCAGCCAGCCCCGCGGGTTCGCTCGGCACCAGGCCGTAGCGCAGCAGGGTCCGATCGATTCCAGCCAGAAAGGCCCAGTTCCCCGCACTCGGTGCCCAGGGCCTGGCCTCCAGCTCGCTCGCCAAGGTGTCCAGCTGCGCACCGGAACAGGCCAGCGGCGCCTCGTAGTGGGCAGGAATCAGCCAGGCCAGATCCGGCAGGCTGGCCAGCTGCCGCAGCCAGGCCAGCAGGGGCGGCCTGGCCCTGGGAAACACGAGCCGCTCCAATACGGCGGCCACCTGGATGCGGGGCGGCCCCGCTGGCAGCAAGGCCTCCACATCCGCCTGCCAGTCACCGCGCCAACGGAAGGGATAGAGGCCGAAGTGGGCGCGGCTGTGGCGGCAACCGGGCGCCAGGCTGGTGCTCAGCACTTCGGCCAGAGTGGCCACATCCAGGGGTGCCGGTCTCAGATAGTTGGCGAACAGCACCAGCCGCTGCCAGCCGCGCCGCCGCCGCTCCACACTGTCAAGCAGCGGTTCATCGCCCCGGTCGCGGGCGTGAAACAGCAGCGGCGTCGGATCGGCATCGAACAACGGCGGTGGCTCCGCAGACATCGCCACCAGGGCATCGGTGAGCAGCAGCGCACCGGTGACCTGATCAAAACAGCCGTATTCCAG
>CALPMR020000227.1 GCA_943324725.2 Bordetella parapertussis
GTGCACCTGTACGGCGAAGCCTGCGACCTGCCGGCGATCGCCGCCCTCTGTGAGCGCCATGGCGTCAGCCTGATCGAGGACTGCGCCCAGGCCTGCGGCAGCACCTGGGCCGGTCAGCCGGTGGGTCTCTGGGGTCGCTTCGCGGCCTTCAGCTTCTATCCCACCAAGAATCTGGCCGCCTTCGGCGATGGCGGCGCCCTGGTGGTGAACCGCAAGGGCGATGTCGAAACCAGCCGCCGCCGGCGCTTCTATGGCTGGGACGGCGAGCGCCAGGCCGTGCAATTCGGCGTCAACAGCCGGCTCGATGAACTGCAGGCCTGGGTGCTGCTGGGCAAGTTGGCCCACCTCGATCAGCGCATCGCCCAGCGGCGCCAGGTGGCCCGTTGGTACGAGCAGCGGCTGGCCGGCAGGGCCTGGCTGCCCGGTGATGGCTGCGACTGGCGCCACAGCTATCACCTCTACGTGATCAGCCTGCCTGCCGAGCCACGCCAACGCCTGCTGCAGGAGGCCGCCGGCCCGGAGCTGCCGCTGGCGGTGCACTACCCCCTGGCCTGCCATCAGCACACCTATGTGCGGCAACGCTTCGGTGCGGGCCGGCCCCTGCCCCGCACCGAGGCTCGCCTGCAGGAAATCCTCAGCCTGCCCCTGCATCCCTACCTGGAGGAGCAGCAGATCGAGGCGATCTGCCAACGGCTCGACCCCTATCTGCCGAGAAGTCTCTGATGCAGGAAGCGGAATATCACGTGCTGGCGGCAGAGGAAGGAGGGCACTGGTGGTACCTGAGCCTGCGGCGCCGGGTGCTGACCAGGCTGCGCCGGGAGGCCCGGCGCCGGGGCCATCCCCTGACGGTGTTCGATGCCGGCTGCGGCACCGGCGGCCTGCTGCAGACCCTGGCCGGGGAAGCGGCCGTGGCCCAGTGCAGCGGCTGCGATGCCAGCCCGGTGGCGCTGCAGTACTGCAGGCAACGCGGCCTGCCGGTGCGAGGCGCCTCGGTAGACGACCTGGCGACCTGGCCCGAGCGCTTCAATCTGGTGCTCTCGATGGACGTGCTGTATCACCAGAACGTCGATCCCCCCCGGGCGCTGGCGGCCATGGCCACTTTGCTCGATCCCGGCGGGCTGCTGCTGCTCAATGTCGCCGCCATGCCCTGCCTGGCTCGCCGCCACGACCGGCGCGTACTGGGGGCCCGGCGCTTTCGCCCCGGCGAGCTGCGCCAGCTGGCCGCGGCCAGCGGCCTCGAGGTGGAAGAGCTGCGCTACTGGAACAGCTGGCTGATGCCGCTGCTCTGGCTGCAGGCGCGGCTGGAGCAGGGGGAGCAAGGCGCCAGCGGCGAGCCTTCCGACTCCGCCGTGCAGCCTCCCCCCGCCTGGCTCAACCGCCTGCTGGTCGCCCTGCTGGAGCTGGAGGAGCGGCTCTCCAGGCTGCTGCCCCTGCCCTGGGGCAGCTCGCTGCTGCTGCAGGCGCGCCGGCCCGCCGGCCCCAGGGCCTCCATCCCCACCTGAACAGCCATGCCGGAGCCGCCATCCCCCCCGACCAGCGGCGATCCCGCACCGATCCTCAGCCTGGTGGTCCCCCTCTACCGCAGCAGCGGCAGCGTCGACGCCCTGGTCAGCCGCCTCGAAACCCTGCAGGTGCCGGGCCCCTGGGAAGTGGTGCTGGTCGATGACGGCAGCCCCGATGACACGGTGGCCCGGCTGCGCCGGCGGCTGAAAGGCAGCCCCCTGCGGGGGGTGCTGATCCGCCATGGCCGCAACTTCGGTGAGCACCAGGCCGTGCTCACCGGCTACCGCCACGCCCGGGGCCGCCATGTGATCAATCTCGATGACGATCTCCAGAATCCACCGGAAGAAGGCCTGCGCCTGTGGCACAAAGCCGTGGCCGAGGAGCTCGATGTGGTCTACGGCGATTACCGCCAGAAACAACATGCCAGCTGGCGCAATCTGGGCAGCCGCTTCGCCAATCGCACCGCCAACTGGCTGCTGGATCTGCCCGATCGCTTCTATCTCTCCAGCTTCCGCTGCGTGGCCGGCGTGGTCGCCCAGCAGGCGGCCGACTACCGCGGCCCCTATCCCTACATCGATGGCCTGCTGTCGCTGTACACCACAGCCATCGGCAGCCTCAAGGTGCAGCACGACCGGCGCGAAGCGGGGGACAGCGGCTACAACCTGCGCCGCCTGATCCGGCTCTGGCTGAACATCTTCACCAGCTTCTCGATCATGCCCCTGCGGCTGGCCTCGCTGCTGGGGGTGGTGCTGGCCCTGGCCGGCGGCCTCACCCTGGTGGTGGTGCTGCTGCAGAGCCTGCTGCAGGGCCGTCAGGTGCAGGGCTGGCTGTCGATCATTTGCGCGATTCTGCTGTTCGGTGGTCTGCAATGCCTGCTGATCGGCATGCTGGGCGAATACCTGGGCCGGATCTTCCTGACCGTGAGCGGCAGGCCCCAGTCCTTCGTGCGCAGCCTGGAGCCCCTCAGCGGCCGCGAGCCGCTGTGAAGAGGGCCCTGCGGCGGCTGCGGCGTCCCCTGCAGCATCAGCTGGTGCGTTTTCTGCTGGTGGGCGGGTGCGGCGAACTGCTGTACCTGGCCCTGTTCGCCCTGGTGAGCCTGGCGGGCGGCAGCGCCAGCGCCGCCGTGGCCAGCGCCGGAGCGATCTGCCTGGTGCTGAATGCGGTGCTGCATGCGCGCTACAGCTTCCGCGTGCCCTTCCGACTGGCGTTGCTGGGGCGCTATGGGGCGATCCAGCTGGGCTGCCTCGGGCTCAGCCTCGCCGCGGCCTGGGCCCTGCAGCACCTGGGCATCGATCGTGTCGCCATTGCCCTGATCACCATGGTGCTGTGGGCCGCCACCTCCTTCCTGCTGACGCGCCTGAGCTATCGATCGGCGGCCGGGCCGTTGGCCTCCAGGCAGACCAGCCAGCGCGCCCCGTGACGCACGATCGAACCGGGCTCGGGATAGGCCCGGCAGGCGGGCAGGGAGGCCCGCACCTGCTGTTCATTGCCCTCGCTGCGATAGGCGATATGGCTGACAGGCTGCCGCAGCAGCTGCCGGAAGATCGCCTCGATGCTCCAGCTCTGGCGGAAGGCCGATTCGCCGACACTGCTCCAGTGGGGGAAGGGTTCATTGCGCTCGGTGGTGCCGAACACTTCAAACGCATCCGCCGCCAGACCGGTGCGCCTGGCCTCAGCGCGCACATCGGCCGCGATCGCCTGGGCCAGGGCCAGGTCGCGGCGCTCAAGCAACTGGGTCAGCTCCCAGACCCTGGAGGCGAAGGCGGCCTGGGGAATCAGGTAAAAGACGATCAGCAGCGCCACGATCAGCCGCGACCAGCCCCGTCCGCGCCAGGAGGATTGCAGGGTCGCCAGGGCGATCATGCTGAAACTGCCGATGCCGAGGTTGCCGAGACAGAAGGCCCTGGAGGGGAACCCTGAGCTCAGCAGGTAGAACAGCAGCAACGGCAGCAGAGTCAGGAACAGGGCAGCGAACCAGAGCCAGGCCAGCTGCTGGCGCCGCTGCCGCCGGCTGCGCTGCTGACGCAGCACCCAGCCGCTGAGCACCAGCAACAGCAGCAGGAACGTGATCGAAAGGATGAACTGGGGCGCGGTGGAAGCCAGGGAAACCTTGGTGTTATAGATCTCCTTGTAAACACCGAGAGCGCTCAACTTCTCCAGAAAGCGGGGCAGATCCGAGAAGCCGGTGCGGGAGTTCGCCTGCTCTCCCCGCAGCATGATCAGCGACCAAAAATAGTAAAGAACCCCGCCGACACTGATGCCGGCCAGCAGGCGCAGGGCCGCCGCGCGGCTGAAATGGTGTTGATCGAGGGCCCGGGCCAGGGCCTGCCAACCGAGCAGAGTGATGGCGAGATAGCCCGTGGGCTGATAAATGCCCATCGCCACCATCAGCATCAGCACCCCCAGCAGCCAGTCCAGCCAGCGACGACCGAGCAGCGGCAGCGGCGGGCCATAGCCCATCAGCACACCGCCCCAGATCGAAAGCGCCGCCGGCAGCAGATAGAGGCCGATCGCGAAGCTGAAGTTGAACAGGTCGAGGGTGTAGCTGTGCAGGCTCACCACCAGGGCCAGCAGACAGGCCCAGGCCGGCGTGATCAACGGGCAGAACACCGCCGTGGCCGCCGCCATCGCATAGAGCGAGCCCGCAGCCAGCAACCAGCCGAAGAACGGAGAAAAACTGTTCTGAAACAGCAGGGGATAGATCAGATCCCAGCCAGGCCGGCTCTGACTGGACTGGCCAATCGGTTCACCGATCAGGGCCCAGTCATCCACATTCCAGGTGGGAGAGCTGACTTCCTGCCAGTGAATCGCCAGAAACAACCCCAGGAACACCAGGGCCCAGGAGCGGGCTTCGCGGATCGTCCAGCCCGCCAGCCAGGCAGTGGGGGCCTGCGCCGATGAACGGGCCAATCGTGAGCCTGAGAGCGGCGGCATCGCAGCCTTCATCTGGATCGAACGTATGGCTCAGACCAGTTCAGCGCCTGCATCCGCGGCCACAAGCGCCTGTGCCAGACGATGCAGATTCGCGTCAACCGTCGCCGGCAGCGCCACCAACCAGCGGCCCCCTGTTGGCCGCAACCGGGCCGCGGCCAGCAGGGTCATGCTCTCGCCCACCACCACCAGCCCGGCGAAGCGGGCGATCCAGGGCTCCGGCTGCGCCTCCAGCAGCCGATCAGCCGCGGTCAGCGGCAACCGCCAGGCTCGCTTGGCCAGCACCGGATGGGGCAGCAACAGCCAGGGGTGGGGCAGCAGCGAGGCCCTCGCCTGCAGCCGTTCCAGGCCGGGCGCATCGATCAGCAGCGTGCCGCAAC
>CALPMR020000228.1 GCA_943324725.2 Bordetella parapertussis
CTGGGTGCCGATCGCCAGGGTGACGGTGATCACGGCCGGCAGCCCCTCGGGCACGATCGCCACCGCCATCGACAGGGCGACCTCCAGCAGGTTGAGCAGCTCCTGGCCCATCAGGACGCCGATCACCACCACCACAGCCACCAGGGCCAGGGACGAGAAGACCAGCACGTTGGCCAGGCCGTCGAGGCGCTTCTGCAGAGGGGTGTCCTCGCCGCCGGCCGTGTTGATCAGTTCGGCGATCTGGCCCAGTTCGGTGGCCATGCCGGTGGCGGTGACCACGGCCGTGCCCCGGCCCCGCACCACTTCGGTGCCCTGGAAGACGCTGTTCTGGCGCTCCAGCACCGGGGTGCCGGGCTCGAGCACCAACTTGGCCTGCTTGAACACGGCCTCGGCCTCGCCGGTGAGGGCCGCCTCCCGCAGGCCCAGCTCCGCCACCTCGAGCAGGCGCGCATCGGCCGGCACCCGATCGCCCGCCTCCAGGCGGATCAGATCACCAGGCACCAGATGCTCGCTGGAGAGGCGCTGCCACTCGTCATCGCGGCGCACCAGCACAATCGGCTGGGCCATCTGGCGCAGGGCCAGCAGGGCATCCTGCGCCCGGGTTTCCTGCAGGTAGCCGAGCAGGGCATTGAGCCCGACGATCACCACAATGGCGATCGCGTCCTTGGGGAACTTCTGCTCGAACCACGCCACCCCGGCCGAGACCGCGGCCACGGTCAGCAGCATGATCAGCATCACGTTGCTGAACTGATCCCAGAGGATCCGCAGCTTGCTGCGCCCCGCCTTGAGCTCGATGCGGTTGAGCCCCACCCTTTCCAGCCTTTCGGCTGCCAGGGCGGTGCTCAGACCGGAAGCACTGGTGTCAAGGCGATGGAGGCACTCCTCCGGCGGCAAGGCGTGCCAGGCGGAGGGGGGTTGGGAGGAGCTCAACAGCGTCCACATCGGATTGCGCGCAACCCTATGGTCTGATCGCCAGAAGTGGGGCATCCGTGGCCACCCACCGCACACCGGCAGCAGCGACCGGTCGCCTGAACCACCCGAGCCTCTGGGATGGACTGCGGCAGTGGCGCAAGCAGCTCACCGTGCCCCAGTTCACCGTGGTGACGGGCCTGCTGGTGATCGCCAGCGGCACGTTGCTGCTGGCCAGTCCGCTCTGCTCGCTCGACTCGGTGGGGCTGTGGGAAGCCCTGTTCACAGTCACCTCGGCGATCACGGTGACCGGGTTGTCGATCATCGATGTGGGGGCCGAACTGACCCCTCTGGGCCAGGGGGTGCTGGCGGGGCTGATCATCACCGGCGGCCTCGGTCTGATGGCGATCACCACCTTCCTGCAGGGCTTCGTGCAGGGCCGCTCCGGCCTGCGCCACCGGCTCGACAAGGGACGCTGCCTCGATGAATTCGGCGTCGGCGGCATCGGGCCCACCTTTGACTCGATCCTGCGCACGGCCAGCTGCGTGATGGCCACGGGCACCGTGATCCTGTTCTGCTTTGGCTTCAACGACATCGAGGACTGGGGCCAGCGGCTGTGGGCCTCGCTGTTTCACTGCATCAGCGCCTACAACAACGCCGGTTTCGGCCTCTGGAGCGACAACCTCGTCCACTACAAGGGCAACGCCGTCGTCAATGGGGTGATCGGCAGCCTGATCGTGATCGGTGGCATCGGCTGGCGGGTCACCAACGAGCTCTGGAGCCAGCGACGGCGGCTGGGGAGCTTTCGCCGACTGAGTCTGCACAGCCGGCTGGTGCTGCGCAGCACGGCGATCCTGATCGGCCTCGGCGCCCTGGGACTGCTGTTCACCGAGCAGTTCGCCCCCGATGGGGTGGTGGCCTCCCTGAACCTCTGGGACAAGCTGCAGGTGACCCTGTTTCAGTCGATCACCACCCGCACCGCCGGCTTCAACACCGTGCCCCTCTCGATCAGCACCCTCTCGGATGCGGGGCTGCTGCTGATGATCGCGCTGATGTTCATCGGCGCCAGCCCCGGCGGCACCGGCGGCGGCATCAAGACCACCAGCTTCGCGATCCTGATCGGCGCCACCCGCTCCACCCTCGAAGGGCGCTCCGAGGTGGTGATCCACCGCCGCCAGATCTCCGGCGAGCTGGTGCTCAAGGCGGTGGGCGTGACCCTGGCCTCGGGGCTGTTCGTGCTGCTGATGACCCTGCTGCTGGGCCTGGGGCCGACCGCCGGCGGCGCCGGCACCGCCCCTGCCTTCAGCTTTCTGGAGAAGCTGTTCACCTGCATGTCCGCCTTCGCCACGGTGGGCCTGGATGTGGGCGTCACCGCCGAGCTCAACCGCTGGGGCCAGCTGGTGCTGATGGTGGGCATGTTCGTCGGCCGGCTCGGCGTGATCCTGTTGCTCTCGGCGCTCTACGGCCGCCGGCCCCGCTCCCGGGTGGGCTATCCGCGCGAGGAGGTGCTGATCTGAGGCGACTCGGCCCGCGCCAGTCGCCGCTCCAGCAGCAACAGCCCCAGCACGGTCGTGACCGTGACCATCAGCACCAGGGAGGAGAACTGCAGCGAATCGATCAGCCCCGCCGACAGAGCCGTGGTGGCAAACACCAGCCCCGGCAGGCCGCGCGGCACCAGGCCGAAGACCACCAGCCAGCGATCAACGCCGCCGCGGCGCTCCCGGGCCGTGATGCCGAAAGCACAGACGAGCTTGCTGAGCAGGGCCAGGACGATCAACACCAGGGCGAACCACCAGGAGGCGGGCCGCAGCAGGGTGTGGGCATCGATGCGCATGCCGACACTGATGAAATAGAGGGGCAGAAACACATCGGCCAGCACGGTCAGCACCGGCCGCACGTCCTGGGGCAAGGGCGACAGCCTTGCCAGCAGCACCCCGCCCCAGAGAGCCCCCAGCAGGCTGGTCAGCCCCAGCGCCTCCCCCAGCCAGGCCGCCGCGATCAACAGCAGCAGGATCGCCAGGGGACTGGTCGGCGGCTGCCGCAGCTTGCGCCCCCAACGATCCACCAGCGGCAGGCTCAGGGCCGCCGCCGCCAGACCGAACAAGGGAGCGAACGGCCCCAGACCGGCCCCCCCCATGGAGCGGCCCGCCAGGGCGGTGGCGATGGCCAGCAAGGCGATGGCGGGCAGATCGTCCAGCACCGAGACCGCCACCAGGAGACGGCCCGACGGCGTCTGCAGGGCCTGGCGCTGGGCCAGCACCCGCAGGGTTACGCCGGTGCCGGTGGCGCAGAGCACCGCCAGACACAGCAGGGTGGTGGGCGTCGAGAGGGCGAACCAGCTGCGCAGCGGCCAGAAGGCCAGCAAAGGCGCCAGAAAACTGATCGCCACCAGGCGACTCAGCGGCCGCCGCTGGCAGAGCAGCAGATCGCCGCGCACCTCCAGGCCCACCTGGAAGAACAGGGTCAGCACCCCCAGTTCGGTCAGGCCACTGAGCGGCGCCACGGCCGCAAACGGCAACACCGTGTTGCCGAGCAAGAAGCCGATCAGCAGCTCCAGCACGATCGCCGGCACCGCCCAGCGGGCCAGGCCACCGGCACTCAATCGGGCGAGCAGCAGCCCGATCAACAGGATCAGCAGCGTGCTGAGCAGGGAGGGAGCCGCCATCTCGTGCCTCTACGCGAACACCACAAAACCCGTTCGGGCGGGCAGCAAAGCCCCGGGCTGTCCCCCAGGGCGCTGACGCTAGCGAAAGGGAGCTGGCGGCCTAGCGTTAGACCCTTCCGACCGTCCCCCCCCTCCCGCATGCCGCCTCTCAACGGCCTCGAGAGTTTCCGTCGCACGGTCATCGGACGGCCCCTGCCGACGAGCGCCCACCACGAAGAGCGCTACAGCAACGCCGAAGCCCTGGCGATCCTCAGCTCCGACGCCCTCTCCTCGGTGGCCTACGCCACCCAGGAGATCGTGCTGATGCTGGGCATGGCCGGCGCCGCCGCCCTGAACATGACCCTGCCGATCACGGCCCTGATCGTGGGGCTGATGCTGATCGTCGCCACCAGCTACCGGCAGACGATCAAGGCCTATCCCCAGGGCGGCGGCTCCTACCGGGTGTCCCAGGAGAACCTCGGCGCCATCCCCGGCCTGGTGGCGGGGGCCTCGCTCTCGATCGACTACGTGCTGACGGTGGCGGTCAGCGTGGCGGCGGGAATTGCGGCCCTCACCTCCTATTTCCCGGCCCTGGAAAGCGAGCGGGTGCTGCTCTGCCTGGTGGGGGTGGTGCTGGTGATGGTGGCCAATCTGCGCGGCGTGAGCTCCAGCGCCCGCCTGCTGAGCGTGCCCACCTATCTGTTCATGGTGCTGATCGTCACCCTGCTGGTGGCCGGGGCGATCAAGGCGAGCCTGGGCCAGTTGCCCACCACGCCGCTGGATGTGCAGCAGCGCCTGCTGGAGCAAGCCCATGAAGGGGGCCTGACCACGTTCGGGCCGCTGCTGCTGATGCGGGCCTTCAGCTCCGGCTGCGCCGCCCTCACCGGCATCGAGGCGATCAGCGACAGCGTCACCGCCTTCCGGCCGGTGGAGTGGCGCAACGCCCGGCGGGTGCTGGCGGTGATGGTGGTGATGCTGGCGGTGATGTTCAGCGGCATCAGCGCCCTGGCCCACCAGAGCGGCATCGTCTCGATTGAGAACGGACCGACGCTGCTCTATCAGCTGGGCGAACGGATCTTCGGCAATGGGCCGCTGCTGGCGGTGCTGCAGCTGGCCACCCTGCTGATCCTGCTGCTGGCGGCCAACACCGCCTACGCCGACTTCCCGCGCCTGGCGGCCTTCCTTGCCCAGGACGGCTACCTGCCCCGCCAGCTGGCCTCGCTGGGCGATCGGCTGGTGTTCAGCAACGGCATCTTC
>CALPMR020000229.1 GCA_943324725.2 Bordetella parapertussis
AGGACCGGCTGAACCAATTGCGACGCCAGCGGCTCGATCTGCAACAGCAGGCCGAGCAGCAGCGCCAGGACCTGTTGCAGCTGGCGGTGGAGATCCGCCAGTGGCAGGAGCGGGTGCGGCGGGCTCGCAGCGCCGGTGCCACCGAGTTGGCCAACCGGGCCGAAGCCCATGGCGCCGGCCTGATGGAACGGGGGCGCCTGCGCTGGCAGAGCCTGGCGGAACTGGGCCAGCAATTCACGGCGCTGGAATGGGAGCTGACCGAACTGGACCGCCGCGCCGAGACCCCCAACGCCGCCCGGGAGCCAGGCCCGGTCAACGGCGCCAGCCCGGAAGCCGCCGCCCCGGAAGCCACCAACCTGGAGGGCGACTGGGCCGCCTTCGAGGCCCAGCAGGAGCTGGAGGAGCTCAAACGCCGGATGCGGCGCTGAAGCGGGATCTCGCCTGCCACGCAGAGCGTTGCCCCGTAACCCTCGAACCAGATTCGCCCTGCTCCCGTCAATGAAACGACAGCGTCGTGCTGAGATTGCCCCTACACGGACGCTTACTGCCCCATGGAGCGCCGCGACACCCACTGCAGCGCCCCGGAGCTGGTTGCGCACCGCCCGATTCGGGTCGGGCATGGGCGAGCGGCTCCCACGGAGCCGTGGAGGTCTTCAAGGCCATGGGCCTGGTCTTGCACGGGATCGCCGAAGTCCGAGCGTTGGTGTCACCACGGGCGATGGCGACACGGTCAGTGGTGACACGGTCAGTGGCCAACACGGTCATGACTGGGGCGCCTGGCTCCCCGCAGGCCCCGTTCGAGCGGCTGACGCCGCTGCGCATCATTCCAGTGGCCTGCGGCCAGCCTGCTCCTGGGCCTGTTACCCAATGCCGAGGCCCTGGCGACCAGCACCACCAGCCTCAAGGAGCACCTGGGGCTGCTGATCCACCGAATCAGGGCTGGGGCTGAGCCCGCGAGACCGGCAACAGAAACCTCAGGGCTCCGATGCTGGAAGGGGGAAATCCAGCCGGAACAGTCGGGAATCCGAAAGGGCCAGACTTTGGCAGCGCCGACCAACCCCTGCGTGGGATTACTTCTTGGGCAGCGGCGGCACCAGGCTCACCCCTTCCGGCGGCGGCGTGGGGTCGGGATCGGCGATCAGCATGTGCTGCAGCACAATCTCAGGACGTTCGCTGTCGCGCCAGCGGATGCGGTAGGCCGGCATTTTGGTGCCCCGGCTGGTGGTCTGCTCCACTGGCTCCATCACCCAGCCACGGCGCGAACGCCCCTGGGGGTTGCGCTTCACCACGGCATCAGCGTGTTGGAAGCGAAAACCGACGCGCTCGCCACTCATGTCAAGGGTGCCCCGATCGGGGAGATTGTCTAGGGGAAACCATTATCTCATTGCGTCGGATCCCACCTCAGCGCGGCCCTCGGGACGGAGCAGCGGGAAGGCGATCACATCGCGGATCGAGGGACTGTCCGTGAGCAGCATCACCAGGCGATCGATACCGATACCCAGGCCGCCGGTGGGGGGCATGCCCACCTCCAGGGCATGGATGAAATCCTCGTCGACGGTCTGGGCCTCGGGGTCGCCAGCCCGGCGGCGCTCCTGCTGGGCCTCCAGGCGGCGACGCTGATCGACCGGATCAATCAGCTCGCTGAAGGCATTGGCGGTTTCACGGCCGACGATGAACAGCTCGAAGCGCTCCACCAGACCCGGCTTGCTGCGATGGGTGCGGGCCAGGGGCGAGTTCTCGACCGGATAATCGAGCACGAAGGTGGGCTGGATCAGTGAGGTCTCGACCCGCTGCTCAAAGGCCTCCACCAGCAGCCGACCGACACTGTCGGCGGCCTCGGGCACCACCAGATCCTGGGCGAGCATCGCCGCGGCCGCTTCGGCCCGACTGGTGAAGGCGTTGAAGTCGATACCGGTGGCCCGCTGCACCAGCTCATGCATGGTGGCGCGGGTCCAGGGAGGCGTCAGATCGATGCTGGTGCCCTGGTACTCGATCACCGTGGTGCCGCAGACCACCTGGCAGCAGCTGGCGATCAGGGCCTCGGTGAGGGCCATCATGTCGTGGTAGTCGGCGTAGGCCTGGTAGATCTCCACCGAGGTGAATTCGGGGTTGTGGCGGGTGCTCACCCCCTCATTGCGGAAGATGCGGCCCAGCTCGTAGACCCGCTCAAAGCCGCCCACCACCAGCCGTTTGAGATGCAGCTCGGTGGCGATGCGCAGGGTCAGCGGCAGATCGAGGGCGTTGTGATGGGTGGCAAAGGGGCGAGCATCGGCGCCCCCTGCCTGGCTCTGCAGCACCGGTGTCTCGATCTCGAGGAACTGCCGGTCGTCCAGCCAGCGGCGCATGGTGCTCACCAGCAAGGCACGGCGCCGAAAGGTTTCGCGCGTCTGGGGCGAGACGATCAGATCGAGATAGCGCTGGCGGTAGCGCTTCTCCACGTCCGCCAGGCCATGCCACTTGTCGGGCAGGGGCTGGAGTGATTTGCTCAGCATCCGCCAGTCGCCCACCTTCACCGACAGCTCGCCCCGATCGGTGCGCTTCAGGGTGCCGTGCACGCCGATCCAGTCACCGGCATCGGTGAGCGTGGTGATCTGACTGAACACCTCCGGGTTGTGGGGATGGGCCGCCTCCAGGCTGGCCTTGTCGATGTAGAGCTGGATCGTGCCGGTTTCATCGGCCAGGGTGAAGAAGGCGAGCTTGCCCATCACCCGACGGGTCATCAACCGGCCGGCCACCGCCACGGCCTCGGCTCGCTCCTCGCCCTTGGCCAGATCGGCATGGGCCTGCTGCAGCTGGGCCGTGCGATGGCTGGGGGCGAAGCTCAGCGCATAGGGGGGCTGGCCGAGAGCCTCCAGGGCCCGGGCCTTGTCCAGACGGGTCTCGCGCAGATCCGACAAGGGAGGCGGGGAAACGAACGTTACGTAGCCATCCTGCAGGAACGATGGCCAGGGCTCTGCAGGCCGAAAGGCGAAGCCCGGCGGCTCAGCCGGCCGCAGCCAGAGCCGCATCCCCGAGACGCTGGGAGGCATACCCGGTGCCCCGCACGGTGAGGATCAACTCCGGGTTGCGCGGGTCGGGTTCGAGCTTGCCGCGCAGGCGGGCCACATAGACGTCCACCACCCGCAGATCGGCGGCGCGGCGCGGCGGATAGCCCCAGAGCTGCTCGAGAATCTCAGCCCGCGGCACCACCCGCCCAGGCTCGCGGAACAGCAGCTCCAGCAGGCTGAATTCGGTGTAGGTGAGGGCGATGCGCTGGCCATCGCGATTGACCTGACGGCGATTGGTGTCCACCACCAGATCCCCCACCCGCAGCACACCCGTACCGGAGACCGGCTCCAGGGGCTCAGCCGCGCCCGAGCCCCGGCCCACCCGCCGCAGGATCGTGGCGATACGGGCTTCGAGTTCCTTGGGGCTGAACGGTTTGGGCAGGTAGTCATCGGCACCGAGATCGAGGCCTGCGACCCGCTCGGCGATGGCATCGAGAGCCGAGAGAAAGATGATCGGGACGCAGGATTCAGCCCGCAGCCGGCGGCAGACCGCGAAGCCATCAAGCTTCGGCATCATCACGTCGAGCACGACCAGATCGGGCTGCTCCTTGTGGAACAGGGCCAGGGCCTCCTCGCCATCTTCAGCGCAGAGCACCCGGTAGCCCGCCATCTGCAGGCGCATCACCAGCACCCGGCGGACGGCGGGCTCGTCGTCAACCACCAACAGGGTGGCCCGGGGATCCGGAGTTGAAGGGGGTGGGCTGGAGCCTTTGGGGAGTCCCTGAAAAGGGCTGAGGTCCGACGACTCGGACGCTTCGGACGTTGGGGACAGTTCCTCCAGGGGCATCGAGACCAATTCCGATGAACACAACCCCGGAGCCAGCCGGGTGAAGAATCGTAACCATACCGCCTGAGTCGACGCAGAGTCAGCCCCCGAATCGCCTCCCGCGCGGTCGATCTGGACAGATTTAAGGATTTCTTCGCAAGCCGACGGAATGGCCGGTCGCGGGTAAGGAGCTCAGGGCCAGCGGGCCTCGGCGTAGCGATTCCACTGGCGGGCCGCTTCCGCCAGGGCCTGATCGCTGTCGATTTCGCCGAGCATGGCCCTCTGGAGCTGGGTGTAGAGAATCGCCTGGAGTCGCTTCACCCCCGGCGTGGCCGGCACCAGCACCCGGGCGTCCGCCAGGGTTTTCGCTGACAGAATGCGGGCCTCCTGCACCAGGGCATCGTTGGCACGGCTGGCGCCTTTCCGCTGCCTCAGTCCCTGCTCCAGTTGTTGCAGAGCCTGGCGCGACGACGGCAGCACCCTGGCCTCCTCGGCGAAGGCCAGCTGGTTGCGGGCATCGGTGAGGAACAAGGCGAAATCCACAGCCGCCGCAGCCTTGGTGCTCTGGCGGGGCACCACCAGATTCATCACGGCCACGTTGCTTTCAGGGCCGACACCGGTGAGAGCAGGCCAGGCGCGGGTGTGAGCGGCGATGCCGGGGGCATTGGTTTGGAGATTGCGCAGGAAATCGGGGCCGGTGGCCACCTGGGCCAGATCTCCCGCCTGATAGAGCTCGATCGCCCGGCGATAGCCCTGGCTCACCACCTCCCGGGGCAGCAGGCCGCGGCGGTAGAGATCGCTCCAGAAGGCAAAGGCACGGCGACCCGCAAGTGTGTCGAACGCCGCCCGCTGGCGGCCATCGAGCAGCTGCACCCCCATCTGCACCATCG
>CALPMR020000230.1 GCA_943324725.2 Bordetella parapertussis
ATCAAAACATTCAGCGGTATACATGCCCAATTCTGAGGCATAGTAATAAGCGTTGGAAGGTTCAATTAAGCCCTTTCCAACTCCACAATAGATAACAAGGTCTATCTCGGAAGCGTCTATGCAGGCGTCGGAGATGGCGCTACTCGCCGCTGAGATAATATGCTGATAGGCAGTCTCTCCGGATTCAATATCTCTCATGTGTCTGTACTTGGCTCCGGCTTGATCTAGCAGCCTTGCAGCCCTGCCACAATACTTATTGAAATCGCCGCCGCTTAGTGATGTTTTTTGGGTCTTCAAGAGATCAATTAGTTGATCATTATTTAGCCTCATGGAGGGGACGCTCAGGCCGATCGATCTAATTTTCATCCCATGGAACGCGACTAAGCAAACTTTATACTGCTATGCGCCTCTCGGCTTCATCAAGGCTGCCCGATCGGGGGTCGGGGCAGCTCGCCGCGAGCATGGGCCTTGGTGAGCCCTTGACGTCGGCTTGAATCCCGATTGGATGACAGGCACAGATTGCCTGCGATGACCACACCCCCCACCGGGATTGTAGAAGCGAACTGGTTGGCAGACCAGTCAGCACAAGCAACAGAAGCTTAGGGCAACAGGATGTACCCTCGCTCCTCAAGCAGGACAACGATCAGCTCCACGGCCAGCCCACGACCCTCGCGGCGTTCCTGGCCCAGCTCCGAGAGCGGCTTGGCCGCAGCTCCTGCAACTCCTCCAGGCCACCCTCCAGTGATGGGCCAGGGTTCAAGCTCCCTGAGCGGCGCAACGGCAGTGGTTGCCAGCGGGGCGGCCAAGCTGGCCATCCCGGCAGTGGGCCTGATCTACTGCCCATTGACCGTGTTGACCAGGTGCATGAACATCACCCGGATGCCTGCTTGCGCTGCGGCACCCGCCTGGCGGGAGACGCTCCAGTGCCGTTGCGGCTTCCGTTGATTACGATTCCACCGATCACGCCTTTGGTGAACGAGCAGCAACAGCCCTGGTTCGTCTGTGCATGCTACTCCACCAGACCCTGCGCCTCGTTGCCGGGGGATATGGAGGCCAGCCGTTATGGCCGGTGGCTCCCTGCCTTGGTGGAACAGATGGACAGCACCCTGCCATTGAGTTTCAGCTGGACCCAGGCATTGCTCGATCCCCTGCCTGGCACCACCTCTGGCGGCATCGTGGTCATTGATCGCTTCTCGGTTTACAACCACGTGCCGGATGAGCTCCCCACTGTCAGTAAAGTTGTCCGCTCAGTTTGACGCGTCCACCAGGGGGGCCAACCGAGGACCATACAACCTCCCTATGAGGCCGTTCTGCCGGAAGCCGTCAGCATCCTGGCCACCCATCTCCCCCGGGTGCATCGCCATGATGGTCTATCAGGGTCTTCTGTCTCTGCGGCAGTAGCACCATTTCCATTCGCTCGGCTGGCTCGTCGCGGCCGCATTTCTCCTGACCGAGCTCTCCACCTACAGTCTCATCTGAGTTTGCAACGTCGTCCTCATTGGTCTGCTCGTCGCTCTCGCCTTGACGTACCGAGAGGTCGTCCATGCCGACTCGCCGAGGCCCGGGTTTGTTGGGGCGTGAGGTTGCCGATGGCGATTTACCTGGCGTGGTGCACCGTGGCAAGCATTCTCAATGCCTACCAATTAGCAATCAGTTGGCGGTGGCTCTCTCGGCCCCGAATTCTCTGCCGTTCTGATCCTGATCAGCACCCTTGTCGGGTTGGCCATCGTGATCCAATTGCGGGAGGTCGCCTTCGCTATTGTGCTGGTGTGGGCGTTCTGGAGCATCGTCGCCGTGCCGCCGGAGGCGTCCGCAGTTGTCGGTGCCGCGTCGGTTGCGACCCTGGCCTGGGCAGAAACGGCGGCCTGTTCACCGTGGGGTGGCTCAGGGTCATGGCCTGAGCCCGTCGGCTAGGCCGAACCAAGCGCTGCAGCAGACGGCGAGGACGAGTAGTGTGATCAAGAGTCAATGCTCCAACGGCACCCAACGCTGCTGAGCTCATTCGTTTGGCGGATTTCTGCTCCGAACATGAACAACTGCTCTTGCAGGGTTGGTTTGGGGGTGTTAGGCGGACACCAAATCGCCAGCGGTGCCGAGAATGGCCTAAGGACACATCAGATCGACCGCTTGCCACCTGTAAGAGGCTTGCGTAAATGCTGTTAGCCGCCTTACCATTGATGACTTAGCAAAGCAGGACTTTTGGCTGGGTCTGACTGTTTGGATTAAGTTCACCAGGAGGCATTGGGTGGCGACGTATACATCATTTACAGCCGAAGAAACCAAGGCCATTGCAGATCGCTTTTGGCTTCCCCGCATGATCTGTCCTCCGGCTGGCGGGATCGGTTGTTACTTGATTGCCTTTCCGTGGCCCTCCGACAATGCGTTCGTCGTCTTGTTCTGGACGTTGTTTGAAGCATACGCCTTGTTTTTCTGGACCAGTTGCTTCCACGAAACAGCTCATCAGACGTTGACCAGTTTCAAGTGGTTTAATGTCGCTCTCGGCCGCATTCTGGGGACGGCGATGTACGTGCCTTATACGGTTTATCGCGAGTCACACATTCGCCATCACGCCAACCTGAACAAGCCAAATGATTGGGAGTTATGGCCCTATGCCGACCCCACCAGTCCCCTTTGGTTTCGACGCATTTTCGTTTGGTTCGATCTGCTACTCGGGGTCTACGGCAGTCCAATCGTATACGGACGAATATACTTCCACAGAGACTCCCCGATAAAAAGTCCTGCCATCCGTCGCAGGATTCGAAACGAGTATTTTGCAATTGTGATCTTCTGGGTCATCGCCTTTAGTGTGATCACGTATTCAGGCGCTTGGTGGGGATTCTTTAAGATCTGGTGGATCCCTACCGCGATCGCGGGGATCTGTCAAACTGTAAGAAAGCTGACCGAGCACTTGGGAATGTCGAGCTACGACCCCATGCTGGGGACGCGAACTGTTCTCGGGACCAATTGGATGACCCGCCTTGGGACGTTCATAAACTTCGACCTCTTCATTCATGGTCCGCACCACCGCCACCCGCGCGTTTCGCACAACCTACTCAAACATAAGATGCTAAGTTACATCCAGGAAAACCCCGACAAAGAGTTCCCCGTCTACACGACTTACTTTCGGGCTATCCTGGCAATGATTCCTTTTCTGTTCGGCAATCCAGGCTGCGGAATGAATGCTGGTGCGCGATACCCCGGTAAACCCAAGAACGAAGACGTGCAGGACTTCGTCGCTGACGTTGCTGAGGAAGTGATTGCTTCGAATGACCTCGTGCTTTCCACAGGTTCTTATACTTAGAGTGGCTCGGCCTTGTTTGCAACGCGGCGTCAGTGCTGCTTGTCGGTCGCGGCTGGGGCTTGCTCCGAGGGAGCTTGTTGCCAGACTGTTGCCAAAATATTTTCCGAACACGGTGGCCATTGGTGTCAGGTGCCAAATGAATTACTCTCATGCTATACATCTGTTTGCATCTGACCCTATTTCTTGTGGTGGTTGTGCGTTCCTATTGCAGGCCGAAGTGGCTTCGGCGCAGGACATGTCGGCTTCTTTGTCCTTTTCGATGCTGAGCACTGGTTAGTTGTAGCCCAGGGTTTCAAATGTAGAATTCCTTCGACAGAGATGGCCGGTTTGAACGAAATGAATGTTGACGCACAAGGTTGGTTTTACGTTGCAACGTTTGCAGGATTGCAATTTTGATTTTACCGGCCGATTCAGCGGCTCGATCCATAGGGGCGGCAGCGGGTTGCCTTTTCAAATCTTTGCTATTGCGGCCCGAAATTTGAAGCTCTATACATTACCTGTGGCTGATACACTTTTCAAGCTCAAGACCCAGGCCACCCCTGTCCGCTACGTTAAAGCTCCTTGACTGTCATCAACCATTCGAACTATGGACGTCGAAGCTAAGACCATTGCAATCACCGGCGCCGGCGGCTTTGTCGGCCTCCACATGGTTCAACGCTGCCGCGAACGCGGGATGATCGTCCGGGGGCTTGATTCCTGTGCTGGCGCGGTGGAAGCTGCGCGTAATGCAGGGGCGGAGATGATCCAAGGGGATGTTTGCGATCCCGAGGATGCGAAGCGATTGTGTTCCGGCGCCGATATCGTTTTTCATGCGGCGGCCATTGTTCACGAAGGGGGTGACTATGTCGTCTTCGAAAAGATCAACGTGGGCGGGACGCGAACGATGGCGGCCGCTGCATCTGCAGCTGGTGTCAAGCGGTTCATTCAAGTTTCCTCGGTAATGGTTTATGGCTTTCACTATCCGGATAATATTACTGAAGATGGTCCGTTATGCGGCGAAGACAACTCTTACTGCCAGACAAAGATTGAAAGTGAACACGCTGCCATCGGCTTTCACTGCCCCGGTGCGATGGAAGTCATCGTGATTCGCTGTGGAGATATCTATGGTCCACGCTCTAATCCATGGACAGTCCGACCGATTGAGATGATGCGGCAGAATCTGTTCATTTATGCCAATGGTGGTCGGGGAATCATGAATCACGTCTATATTGACAATATGCTTGACGCCGTCTTCCTGGCGCTCGAAAAAGATGTAACCGGTGAATCGTTCAACATTACGGATGGACAGCGGACAACATTTAAAGAGTTCTTTGGTAATTATGCCGGCATGCTTGGCAAGCGCTGGCTCCCCTCGCTTCCGGCGGGGCCTTTGA
>CALPMR020000231.1 GCA_943324725.2 Bordetella parapertussis
CGATCGGCCAGCTTCGGATTGGCCTTCGCCTCCGCCAATCTGGCCTTCACATTCGCCTGGGTGATCCCCTGCTCCTCGGCTTCAAACAGCGCATAGACGATCCAGCGCACCGCATCGGCCCAGGCCGGATCCGACTGCACCGTCGCCGGTGCCAGGGGCTCCTTGCTCAGCACCGCCGGCAGAATCCGGTGGGCGGCGGGGTCGGCCAGCCTGGTGCGGCGGGCCGCCAGCCCGGAGCGATCGCTGGTGATCGCCCGGCAACGACCACTGGCATAGGCGCTGAAGGCCTGATCGGCGGTCTGGAAGCGCAGGGGGGTGTAGGGCACCTGCAGGGCCCGCAGGCTGTCGGCCAGCACACTCTCGTTGCTGGTGCCACTGAGCACGCAGATGGTGCTGCCCGAAAGCCCCTTCAGATCGCTGATGCCGGCGGCCACCGGCACCATCAGGCCGCCGCCGTCAAAAAACACCACCGGGGCGAAACTGAGGGCATTGCCGCCGGGGGCATCACGGCTGAGGGTCACGGTGGTGTTGCGCGACAACAGATCCACCTCACCACTGGCCAGGGCGGCGAAGCGATCGGTGGTGTTGAGCGGTCGCAGTTCGAGCTTGGCGGCATCGCCGAGCACCGCGGCCGCCACCGCACGACAGACGTCGACATCGAGACCGCCGTAGCTGCCATCGGGGCGGATGACGCTGAAGCCGGGCAGCTGACCATTGCTGCCGCAGACGAGCGAACCGCGGCTGCGGATCGCGGCCAGGCGGGGACTGGACACCCCCGTGGCTCCCTCAGGGGCACAGCCGCCGAGCAGCAATGGCACCAGAGCCGGCAGCAGGGTTGCTGAGGGCCACCATCGGCGCGAAGTCAAACGCCGTCGCGAAGGCCACTGGAATCGCACGCCGACAAGATCCGTCAATTTCGAAAGCTTGGCATGGTTCGTCGCTGCGAACACCCTCAGGGCAGGGCCACCAGCACGGCCCCCAAGCCCATCAATCCCACGCCCCACCACTGCAGCGTGCCGAGGTGCTCCCCCAGCCACAGCACCCCCAGCAAGGACACCAGCACGACGCTGAGCTTGTCGATCGGCGCCACCCCGGACACCGGACCCAGCTGCAGGGCATGGAAATAACAGAGCCAGGAGATGCCGGTGGCCACTCCTGAAAGCACCAGGAAGTTGAGGCTGCGGCGGGAGAGATCGGGCAGGGAACGCCACTCGCCGGTGACACTCACCACCGCCGCCAGCAGGCCCAGCACCACGACGGTGCGCACGAAGGTGGCCAGATTGCTGGGAATGCCCTCCACACCGACCTTGGCCAGCAGCGCCGTGACGGCGGCGAAGAAGGCCGCCAGAACGGCCCACACCTGCCAGCCACTGAACAGTTGGGGCATGAGAGAGCAACAGGGGGCTGCCCCCATGCTGGCGCCGAAAGCCTCAGCACGCCCCTTCGTGGACCTCGACCCAGACGATGGCAAGGACATCGACGCCGGGATTGGCAAGGAGATAGGCGAGGAGCTCGGGGGCGGGGCTGCAGCTCTGGCCGCCCGCGCCTGGATGCGGGACCATCAAGAATCAAGGAGCGAATTGCGGTGCTGCTGACAACCGAGCTACTGAAGACAGGAGAGAACGGGCTTGCGAAGCTGCGCCGTCATCGCGGCATGCTGGCCGCCTTGCTGCTGCTGCAGATCGTCGCCTACGGCTACTTCTTCACGGTGCCGATCTTCACGGATCACACCTTCCCGAACTCCTGGCTTTATCCCTATCCCAGCTTCAAGACCGACGGCGAAGGCCGTTGGCTGGCCGATCTGGTGATCATGCTCCAGGGCGGCAGCGGCGTGCCCTCGGTGCAGATGGCCGGGGCCGCTCTGTTTCAGGCCATCAACGCCATCCTGTTTGCCTCGCTGCTGGGCCTGCGGGGCGGCCTGGCTCTCTTTCTGCTCGGCGGCCTGATCTGCCTCCATCCCGCCTTGCTCGACTACTACTCCTTCGCGGCAGACCACCTCTCCTTCGTGCTCGGTGACAGCTTCGCCCTGCTGGCGGCCTGGCTGCTGCTGAGCCGGCGGAGCGCGGCCGTCCGCCTGGGCGGCGCTGCCCTGCTGAACCTGCTGGCCCTGGGGCTCTACGGCCCCAAGATCTCCCTGGTGCTGGTTTTGGCGCTGCTGGTGATCGTGCTGCGCCTGGTCGATGCCGAACCGGCGCAGGCTGGCCAGCGGGGCCGGATCGGCAGGCACCTGCTGGCGGGGATCGCCGCCGAGATCGCCGTTCTGGGCGGCTCGCTGCTGCTGGCCGTGCTGGCGTTCGGACTGAGCGCCAAGCTGCTGATCCGCCATCCGATCCTGCCGGGAGCCCATCTCAATTCGCTGGCGGAGATGGCCACAGCCGTGGTCGAGTCCTACGGCAAATGCCTGCGCTATCTGAGCGGCATGGCCGGCCTGCCCGCCGGTGCCCTGCAGCTGCTGCCCCTGCTGATCGTGCTGCTCGGCTTGCTGGGCCTGGCGGCACGGCTGAGACGGCACCGCTGGCCGCAGCGGGCCGTGGTGGTGGTTGCTCTGCTGCTGCTGCCGGTGGCCCTGAACGGAGCCGCGATCATCAACAACGCCTCGCCGGCTGATCGGGGCCGCTTCGTGGCCGCCTACGCCTACGCGCTCGTCTTCTTTCTGGCCCAGGCCCGGCGCCTGCCCAGGCTGCGGCGCCCAACCCTGGCCCTGGCGGCACTGGTGCTGTGGTTCTTTCTCTCCCTGGCAATGCAGCAGGCCAATGCGGCCCAGTTCAAGAGCACCTATGACCTTTCGATGATCAACCGGATCCTGACGAGGCTGGAACCGCTGATCACAACGAGCTCCGACCAGCCGGCGCAACCGCTGCTGATCGTCGGACGCTACCCGGCCTTCTCCCTCGATCCCTATGTGCGCTGGCCGGGCAGCATCGATGCGCCGCACTTGCTGGCCTGCGACACCTTCGCTCCCTATCGGCAGACGGAGATGCTCAACTACCTGCTGGGACGATCGCTGCTGCGGCAACCCACGACCGCCGAGATCGACCACGCCCTCCCCCAGATCAGGCAAGCGCCGGCCTGGCCCGCCCCGGAGTCGGTGTTCCGCGATGGCCGCACCATCGTCGTCACCCTTGAGCCCTGGCGGGCCGAGCTGCCGATGACCTGGGCTGAGACGCCCTGAGCCGGCGGCTCAGCCCGCCCCATCCTCGTCATGGGCGAAGCGGTTGTAGAGGAAATCAAGGGCGCTGTTGCGCAGCTCGTAATAGCGGGGATCCTCCATGATGTCCTCGCGGCTGCGGGGCCGCGGGAAGTCGATCGCCAGCACCTCACCGATACCGGCGGCGGGACCGTTGGTCATCATCACCAGCCGATCGGCCAGGAACAGGGCCTCATCGATGTCGTGGGTGATCATCAGCACCGTGCACTTCTGGGTGTTCCAGATTTGCAACAACTCCTCCTGCAACTCCTCCTTGGTGATCGCATCGAGGGCACCGAACGGTTCATCGAGAATCAGCACCTGGGGGCGGATCGCCAGGGCCCGGGCGATCGCCACCCGCTGCTTCATGCCGCCGGAGAGCTGGGTGATGCGCTTGTCCGCCGCCGCCGTCAGACCCACCATCGCCAGATGCTCCATGGCGATCTCGCGCTTCTGGTGCTCGCTGAGGTTCGGCTTGACCGAATCAATCGCCAGGTGGACATTGTCGTAGGCCGTCAGCCAGGGCAGCAGGGCATAGCCCTGAAAGACCACCATGCGATCGGGGCCCGGGCGCTGGATGGGTGCTCCATTGAGCAGCACCTGGCCGGAGCTGGGGGTGGCGAAGCCAGAAACCATGTTGAGCAGGGTGGATTTGCCGCAACCGGAATGGCCGATCACGCAGACGAATTCACCGCGATTCACCTCCAGATTGATGTCCGCCAGCACCGGATAGGGGCCGCGGGGGGTGGCATAGACCTTGGAGAGCTGCTCGAAGCGCAGCAGGGGCAGCTGAGCGGCAGCGCCGCCGCCGCCGGTGGCGGCCTGGGAGCGGGCCAGGGTGTCAGGGGTGGACATCGAGGGAATGGGGGTGGGGTGAGGTGAGTTGACGTTGAACTGGGGATGACGTTGAACTGGGGTTGAGCGCCGCTGGGGTGGAGCTGAGCAGGCCAAAGGATCGCCGTGGCTGCAGCCCTCAGCCGGCCAGCGCCCGGGGCGCGCCGATGGCGATCTCGGCGATGCTGAAGTCGCGATGCACGGGCACGGCGTTGAGGTAGTCGATCGGATGGTCGACGTCGAAGGGGCGACCATCGAACAGTTCGATCGCACCGCGCTGGTAACTAACCGCGTCGAGCCCCAGTTCGCGGGCGGCGGTGCTGAACACCCCCACAGCGCAGATGCGCTCGAGGATCTCGACGTAGTTGCGGGGGAAGGGAATCTCGCCCCAGCGGGCCAGCTGGGTGAGGATCCAGAGGTGCTCGCTGCGGCTGGGCCGGTTGACGCCCTTACCGAAGAACAGATGGTGGGGAACGGTGGAGCTGCCATCGGCGCCGGTTTCACTGAACCAGATCACCTCCTTCTTCATGCCCAGGTAGCGGCGATCGCTGAGCAGCTCGCTCAGCTCGCCCCAGTGGCTCGGATCGGCGCAGTACTGGCAGGCCTCGAGCAGGGCTTTGGTCAGGGCGA
>CALPMR020000232.1 GCA_943324725.2 Bordetella parapertussis
GAAGCCGCCACCGGCCAACGGTTGATCAACAACAACTTCTTTCGCATCGGCGGGGTGGCAGTGGATCTGCCCTACGGCTGGCTGGATAAGTGCGAAGATTTCCTCGACTGGTTTGGCCCCAAGATTGATGAATACGAGAAGCTGATCACCAACAACCCCATCTTCCGCAAGCGCGTTGAAGGCCTGGGGGTGGTCAGCCGCGAGCAGGCGATCAACTGGAGTCTTTCAGGGCCGATGCTGCGCGCCTCCGGCGTGCCCTGGGATCTGCGCAAGGTGGATCACTACGAGTGCTACGACGACTTCGAGTGGAATGTGGCCTGGGAGAAGGAGGGCGACTGCTACGCCCGCTATCGGGTGCGGCTGCAGGAAATGCGCGAATCGTTGAAGATTCTTCGCCAGGCGATCACGATGATTCCCGGCGGCCCCACCGAAAACCTGGAAGCCCATCGTCTGGCCGAAGGCAAAGGCAGCGAGTGGTTCGGCTTTGATTACCAGTATGTGGCCAAAAAAGTGGCCCCCACCTTCAAGATTCCCTCGGGCGAGCTCTACACCCGGCTCGAATCGGGCAAGGGAGAAATCGGCGTGCTCATCCAGGGCAATGACGACGTCACCCCTTGGCGCTTCAAGATCCGCGCCGCCGACTTCAACAATCTCCAGATCCTGCCCCACATTCTCAAGGGAGCCAAGGTGGCCGACATCATGCCGATCCTGGGCTCGATCGATGTGATTCTGGGCTCGGTGGATCGCTGAACCGCCGACACAGCCTGAGCCGCCTGTTCGCCCGGATCCGTGCCAGCGGCTTTTTGCTGCCGGCCACCCTGACGGGGTACCTGTGGCTCAAAGGCGCCCACCCCTTGCTGCCGGGCTTCAGCTGCCCGCTGCGGGCCCTCACTGGCATTCCCTGCCCCACCTGCTTTCTGACCCGCGCCACGGCAGCTGCACTACGCGGTGACCTGAGCGGCTCGCTGCAGCTGCATGCCTTCGGCCCGCTCGCCGCCACAGCCTTGCTGTGGTGGTCGATCACGGCTGTCCGCCAGCGGCGCCTGCTGCCGGCGGACCTGCCGGCCTGGCCGCTGGGCCTGACAGCCGTGGGGCTGCTGGCCTACTGGCTGCTGCGACTCGGGCTCAACTTTGGCCTGGGCCTGCACGGAGCTCCGGGGTTTCCAGCAGACCCAGCCGGCTGAAGCCGATCAGCTGATCAAGCCCTTGTGGTAGGCAGCGTTCTGCAGATAGAACGTGCTCACCGGCACGGCAACAAGCGCACCAAGGCCACAGGTGCACACCGTCACCACCGCGACAAGCAGCCAGGTCAGAATCTCAATCCCCAGAAAACTCATACCGTTAGAAGAGCGATACACAGCCTGAAAGGAAGCGGCAAATGCATCAGTTATGGACTGATTGGTGAGGAAAATACGATTCACATAGATCGGCATGACCAACAAGACGGCCAGACCAGGAAGAACGCACAACACCAAGCCGACGCCCGCAACCAGGGAAAACAGAAAGCCTGCCAACAGATAACGCAGAGGGCGCTTCAGCAGAGCCGCAAAGGCAGTATTGACGGTGATCGTCTCGCCGCCGTGGTAGTACATTGCAGGCACTCCGATAAACAGCACGCCAACTAAGCTGGAGAGAATCGAGAAAGGGAGTTGGCCCAGCTGGCCGAGGGCACTGGAGAGAGTGACAACGCTATCGCCGGAGTTGCCGCCGATACCCAATCCAACAAGGGCAATCACGCAATAAACGCCGAAACCCACAGCAGCCAGGGCCACCGTGACAATCCAGATCAACAGGATTGTCGGGATATGAGCCAGAAAAGCCTCCCAGGACTTGTTAATTGTAGGCTGTTCGTAGGCCAGAGACGCAGCCATGGACAAGAGGCGAAATCCTCAACATGATGGCAGTCGCCAACTGTCAGCACACCCAGGGCAATGCATTCCGACAACTGGCTGAAACTTCGCCGCACCGTGCGCTTCGGCGACACCGACGCCGCTGGCGTCATGCACTTTCATCAGCTGCTGCGCTGGTGCCATGAGGCCTATGAGCAGAGCCTGGAGGCCTTCGGCGTGGCGCCCGCCTGCGTGTTTCCGATGGCGGCGGCGGATCGACCCGCCGGCCTGGAAGCGCCGGCGGTGGCCCTGCCGATCGTGCACTGCAGCGCCGACTTTCGTCGTCCCCTCGTCTGCGGTGACCCGCTGCTGATCCAGCTGGAGCCTGTGCGCCTTGATCCCGGCAGCTTCGAGGTGCGCTATCGCTTCCAGCGCATCCGCTCCGGCGAACCGCCCCAGGACGCAGCGCTTGGCCTCACCCGCCATCTGGCGATCGAGGCGGCCAGTCGCCAGCGCTGCAGCCTGCCCGATCCGGTCCAGCGCTGGCTGGAGGCCGCCGCCGTCGCCGCCGGGGACATTCATCCCGTCTGAGCGCGGGCCTGGCCCGCCTTGGCCTCAGCGCCCTCCCAGCCACTCCCGCCAGCGGCCACGCTGCCACTTGCCGGCCTCGCTGGGCGCCAGCTCGGGGCAGGGCCACCAGCTGCGGGGCCGCTCAGCGGCGGGCCAGCCCGCCACCAACTGCTGCAGAGCGCCGATCAGGGCTCCGGCATCGGCTCCGGTGTGGACCCGCACCAAAGCCACCAGGCGCTGGCCCCAGAGGGCATCGTCCACACCCAGCAGCAGCACCGCCGCCAGCGGCAGGCCCCTGGCGGCGGCCTCGGCCTGTAACCGGGCCTCCAGCTGCTCCGGGAACACCGTTTCACCGCCGCTGCTGATAGCGCCATCCAGGCGGCCCAGCAACTCCAGGCCGGCAGTTCCAAGCCGGCCTGTATCGCCACTGCGCCACCAGCCTTCAGGGCTGCGCGGCAGCGGCCTGAGGCCGCCAGCCTCCAGCCAGCCGAGCGCCAGCCGCTCGCTACGCACCTCCACCGCCCCATCGCTCGCCGCCACCTGCAGCGCCACATCGTCGAGCGGCGGACCGCAGCCCTGCTCGCCGGCCAGAAAGCGTTGCGGCGGCAGGGCGCACACCATCGCCGCCGTTTCGGTGGCGCCGTAGCAGGGGGCCAGGGGCAGACCCTCCGCCCGTGCCTTCGCCGCCAACTCCACCGGCAGCGCCGCGCCACCCACCCAGATCACGGCACAGCCCCGCAACCAGGCCACGCCGGCCGGCTCCGCCAGCAGCCGCCCCAGCTGGGTCGGCACCAGGGAGAGCACGGCCGGCCGATCCGGCGACAGGGGTATCGCCTGCACCAGGGCGGCGGGATCCCGCAACAGGGCCGGCGCCAGCCAGCGCAGCTGGGCGTCGCTGTGGCGCGCTCGCAGCAGGGGCAGCAGGCCGCTGACGTGGTGCAGCGGCAGGGGATTGAGATGCACGCAGGCCGCCGGATCCAGGCCCAGCCCAGCAAGCCAGCGGCTGCTGGCCGCCGCCGAGGCCTGCAAATGGGCCAGGGGCTGCAGGCACCAGCGCCTCGCACCCGAGCTGCCACCGCTACCCAGCAGCACGGCGGGCCTTCCCGGATCCAGCGCCCGCCCCAGAGCCGCCGCCAACCCGTCCTGCTGCAGAGCCTCGGCCAGCCGCCCCTGCTCCCCCGGCCCCGCCAGCGCCACGATGCGCCCCTGGCCCCAGGCCGCCTCCAGCGCCGCGGCCCAAGGCGTCGGTTCGCCGGCGAGCGCCAACAACAAGGGCTCGGCTGTAGTCATCGAACGGCTGTTGTCATCGAACGGGTGTCGTCATCGAGCCTCTGCCGCCGCCGCCCACACCAGCTCCGGATCGGGGTCAAACAGCGCCCCGGCCGGCCGCCAGCCGGGGGCCAGCCCAGGGGCCGTGGGCGTCGGTCCGTCCTGCTGCAGGGCCGCCAGATGGGCCAGGAATCGCCGACCGATCCCGGTCTCGAAGGCCGTGCTCAGCATCAGCCGGGGCGTGCCGGCGAGCAGCTGCCTGAGCAACGGCCGCGGATCCCCCTCCAGGGCCGGCCGGCGCACCTGCCAGCCACACCAGCGGCTGCCCAGCAGGGGATCGAGCTGCAGGGATTCATCGAGGGCTACCGGCACCACCGCCGCCAGGGCCTCCAATCCCTCCAGATCTCCCGGAGCCAGGGGCTGCTCCAGCCATTCCAGTCGCGGTTCGGACGCCAGCCGCTCCGCCCAGGCCTGGGCGGTGGCGCGATCCCAACCGCCATTGGCATCGAGTCGCAAGCGGGAGCCGTGGGGCAATCGCGCCAACAGGTGCTCCAGCACGGCCCTCTCTTCGGGGTCAGGCCCCGCCGCCACCTTCCATTTGAAGGTGAGGGGCTCGGAAGCCTGCGGGGCTCCCCGTCCAGCGGCGGCCGGCGGAGTACCAGCGTCTGCGGCACCGCCCACAGCGGCAGCATCCACGGCAGCAGCAGCTCCCAGCACCACGTCGCCAACAGCGCCAGGGGCCACGGCGCCAGAGGAACCGAGGCGCCCAGGGGAGCCCGCCGCTGGTTCGTGGATCTGCAGCTGCTCCCCCCGCTCCAGCACCGTCGCCAGAGCCACCAGCGCCGCCTCCCCCGCCGGCAGCAGCAAGGCGGAGGCGGGAGCCGCTCGCCAGGGAGCCCCAAGACCATCCAGCTCGGCCAGGGCCAGCCCCAACGCAAAACCCAGGCAGGCCGGCAGAGCCGGCAACTGC
>CALPMR020000233.1 GCA_943324725.2 Bordetella parapertussis
CGCGCGATGCCTTCGCCAGCCTGGTGCCCCGCCGCGGCGGCAGCGGCAGCTTCCGCGAACTGGGAGGCGATGGGCTGTTCGGCGATCGGGCCGGCCGGGCGGTGGTGCGGCGGCTCAATCAGGCGGCGGCCTTGAGCGAGAACAACCTGATCGGCGCCCTCTCCGGCCTGCAGTGGCAAATGATATTAGATGGGGCAGCAGCAGTTCGATCTGCGGGAAACTGCCTATCTGGCCCCCTTCAGCAGCGTCGACGGGCAGACCTTCTTCGCCTTTGCTTCCGCCAATGACGATGGCGTGGGCCATTTCCACATGCTGGGAAGCAATAACATCGGCTTCGAGGATCTGCCGGGCGGCGGCGACTTGGACTACGACGACCAGGTGATGTCCTTCCACTTCAGCACCACGCCGTTCTGATCCTCTGCTGTTGGAGCTGGGCGATACACCGGCCGCCCCAGTGAGGTCAACGTGGCGCCCAAAAACTGAATCAGTCCTGATGAGAGCTTCCCTACCGGTCAGACTTGGCCAGGAGAGGCCCCATGAAACGCCAAGGCCACAGCCCCGAGCGGATCATCCGCAAGCTGAGAACTGCTGATCAGTTTCTGAACCAGGGTCAGAGCGTCGCCGACGTCTGCTTGAGCCCTGGAGGTTTCCGCTGCCACCTATCACCGCTGAGAGGAGCACCAGCTGTCTTGCGACCGCTTTTACGACCGCAAGGCGAATCTGGCCATGGGGGCGACATCCCAACAACAAAAAAAACTCCTTGCTTCGCAAGGAGTCTGAAGGAATGGAGCCAAGCGGATTCGAACCGCTGACCCCCTGCATGCCATGCAGGTGCTCTACCAGCTGAGCTATGGCCCCAATGATGCGCTGGACAGGATTGCCCGATGGAAGGGTTCCCGTTCCTGCAGCTGGATGGCTGCAGAGCCCGAAGGCCTCGTCAGGCGCGCAGCCACCTTACAACGCAGAGGGTCACACCTCAGACCTGGCGCCAGACCGCCACCAGGCGACCCTGCACCGTGACCTGGTCGGCAGGCAGCACAATCGGGGCGTAGGCCGGGTTCGCCGCCTCCAGGGTGACGGTGCTCCCCTGGCGCTGGAAATGCTTGAGGGTGGTGCCACTGCCGGCCACCAAAGCCGTGACGATGGTGCCGTTGCGCAGATGGCTCGGGTCGCTAACGGGCTCCATCAACACCATGTCACCATCGGCGATATGGGCATCGACCATCGAATCACCGTTGACCGTGAGGGCAAACAGACCGCGGGTGTCCAGCACCGGCGTCAGATCCACCCGCTCCTGCACGTCGTCGAAGGTTTCCACCAGGCCGCCCGCCGCCACCGCCCCGAGCACCGGAATACCCATGCTGCGGGCGCCGCCCAGCAACTGCATGGTGCGGGCCTGGCCCTCCTGCCAGGTGATCCAGCCCTTCTGCTGCAGATGGCGCAGGCGGCTCTGAATCGGCGCCGGCGAACGCAGACCCATGGCCTCCATCATCTGGCGAATCGAGGGGCTGTGGCGATGCCTGCCGATGTAGCCATCCAGCCAGTCGTACAACTCCTGCTGGGCGCTGGTGAGCTCCTGGGGTTCGGACATGGTCAGGTCAGGCAGGCGAAAGCCATGATACAGATGTACCTCTTTATCGCCCTTCTGTCCAGGGGGGAGGCTCCTGAAGGCCTCTGCAGGAGCTTCAGCGGCCCCCGAGCAGGGACGCCAGCAAGGCCTGCTGAACATGCAACCGATTTTCGGCCTGGTCGAACACACGGCTGGCAGACCCCTCGATCACGCCGGCGCTGATCTCCTCGCCGCGGTGCGCCGGCAGGCAGTGGAGCACGATGGCGCGGCTGTCGGCTTCAGCCAGCAACTCCTCGTTCAGACACCAGCCGGCAAAGGCCCGTTCCCGCTCGGCCTGCTCCTGTTCCTGGCCCATCGAAGCCCACACGTCCGTATACAGGGCATGGGCGTTGCGCACCGCCGCCAGCGGCTCATGCACCACCTCCACCGTGGCGCCGCCATGGGCGAGGGCCCGGGCCTGACTCAGCACCGCGGCGCTGGGTTCAAAACCAACGGGAGCGCCGATGCGCACGTTGACGCCCAGCAGAGCCCCGCAGAGCATCAGGGAATGGGCGACGTTGTTGCCATCGCCGACATAAGCCAGGGTGAGACCGGCCAGATCGTCAGGCCCGGCGCCGAAGGCCTCCTGCAGGGTGAGGAAATCGGCCAGGGCCTGGCAGGGATGCTCGAGGTCCGTCAGGGCATTGATGACCGGAATCGAAGCCCAGTGGGCGTACTCGCCGAGTTCGGCCTGGGCGAAGGTGCGAATCGCCAGGGCATCGCAGTAGCGGCTCAGCACCCGGGCCGTGTCGGCAATCGGCTCACCCCGGCCCACCTGGGTGACGCTGGGATTGAGATCGAGGGTCTGACCGCCGAGCCGGGCCATCGCCACTGTGAAGCTCACCCGGGTGCGGGTGGAGGCCTTGCTGAAAATCAGGCCCAGCACCTTGCCGCCGAGGTCGATCCGGCGGCGGCCAGCCTTGAGTTCTGTGGCCAGGGCGAGCAACTGCCGGGTTTCCAAGCCGCTCAGATCGGCCGAGGAGAGCAGATCGCGACCCTGGAGAGCGACAAGTGGGCTGGGGGCAGACGGAGACTCCATGGAGCCGCTACAAAGAACCCTTATCCGAGATCACAGGCCCCTGCGTCAAGGGGCCAGGGCAAGCAGTCCTGGCCGCAGGGGTCTCAGGCCAGAGCCGGAGCACTCAGGACAGCGTCCTGAGGCAGAACGCTGGAAGCGAGAAGATCCTTGAGCTCATCGCCCTCGATCACCTCTTTCTCAAGAATCTTCTTGGAGATCGATTCGAGCAGGTCGCTGTTGTGGCGCAGGATCGCCAGGGCCCGGTCATGGGCCCGATCCACCAGACCACGCACCTCGCGATCGATCGCCTGGGCTGTGGCATCACTGACCACACGGCGGGGATTGTTGGTGCCGCCGAGGAAGCGGCCGCCGCCCTGCTTGTCGTAGGCGAGCGGGCCGAGGGTGTCACTCATGCCATAGGTGCCCACCATCTGCTCGGCGATGTCGGTGGCCCGCTGCAGGTCATTGGCGGCGCCGGTGGTGACCTCACCGAAGACAATCTCTTCGGCGCTGCGACCGCCCAGCAGGGTGGCGATCGGGCCTTCGAGATCCTCCTTCGAGTTGAGGAAGCGCTCCTCGGTGGGCAGCTGCAGGGTGTAACCGAGAGCCGCCATGCCGCGGGGCACGATCGAGATCTTGGCCACCTTGCTGCCGCCCGGCATCAGGTGGCCGACGATGGCGTGGCCGACTTCGTGATAGGCCACCACTTTCTTCTCATCGGGCTGCAGCACCCGACTCTTCTTCTCCAGGCCCGCCACCACCCGCTCGATCGCCTCGTTGAGATCGCCCTGGGCCACGGTGGTGCGCATCGCCCGAGCCGCCAGCAAGGCCCCCTCATTGACCAGATTGGCCAGATCAGCGCCGGCAAAACCGCTGGTGGCCTGGGCAATGCGATCGAGATCGACGCCTTCGGAGAGTTTGACTTTCTTGGCGTAGATGTCCAGAATCGTGCGGCGACCGGAAAGATCGGGCCGATCGACCAGCACCTGGCGATCAAAGCGACCGGGACGCAGCAGCGCCGCATCCAGAACCTCCGGTTGGTTGGTGGCGGCCAACACGATCACCGGCTTGTCCTGGGCGGCGAAGCCGTCCATCTCGGTGAGCAGCTGGTTGAGCGTCTGCTCGCGTTCGTCGTTGCCGCCCATCATCCCCATCGAGCCGGCGCGGCTCTTGCCGATCGCATCAAGTTCATCAATGAAGATGATGCAGGGTGCCTTCTTCTTGGCCTCTTCAAACAGATCGCGCACCCGGGCGGCACCAGCCCCCACAAACAGCTCCACAAATTCAGAGCCGCTGATGATGAAGAACGGCACACCGGCTTCGCCGGCTACTGCTTTTGAAAGCAAGGTCTTACCGGTGCCGGGAGGGCCCACCAGCAGCACTCCCTTGGGAATGCGGGCGCCGATGGCGGTGTACCGCTCCGGCGTCTTGAGAAAATCAACGATTTCGGTGAGTTCGGTTTTGGCCTCATCCACACCGGCCACATCAGCGAACGTGACCCGCGATTCTTCATCCGGCACATACACCTTGGCTTTACTCTTGGTGAAGCTCAACGCCCCCTGGGCGCCGCCCATGCCACTGCGGCGGGCGAAGAACTGCAGCACCACGATGAAGATCAAAGGCGGCACGATCCAGCTCAGGGCCGTGGTGATGAAGCTGGGCTTGCGCGGTGGTGCCGCGGCGAACTCCACCCCATGCTTCTCCAGCCGCTGGGGCAGCTCCATGTCGAAGATCGGCGTGGTGGCCAGCACCGTGGGAGAGTCTTCGGCCGGGGCCTCCTTGAGTTCGTAGCGGATCTGATCGGAGGTGATGTAGGCGCGTTTGACGTTGTCGGCATCCACCTGGCCGATGAACAACGAATAGGGAACCCGCGGCACCTGATTGGCCGGATTCGGCAGGAAGTTACTGACCAGCAGCAACACGCCGAAACCGATCAACAAGAGGTTGATGATCCCAAAACGGCGGCTGGGGCGATTGTCGTCCTGGCGAATGGCCATGCAGCG
>CALPMR020000234.1 GCA_943324725.2 Bordetella parapertussis
CCGGATTTTCCTCTACAACCGCGACGACTGCCGCGCCACCTGGATGGTGGCGAGCTGGCTGCTGGAACAGGAGCGGCCCTGAACCCTCGGCCAGCCCGTGGCCTTCAGGCGCCGCCGCCAGCCCCGACCGGGGGTGCCACGAAGCCGGGGGGCACCGACATCTGCAGCTCGATCGCCGTGGCCCCGTCCCCAGCGCGCAGCTGCGGGGCCAGCAGGGACGCCCGCCGCACCAGGGCCAGGCCGATCCAACCCTGATCGTTCGCCAGCTCCAGGCTTGAGGTGATCGTGCCGGCCCGCTCCGCCGCACCGCCGCGCAGCGGCGATCCAGGCGCCAGCAACGCCGCGCCGGAATCCGTTGAGGGGGCATACCAGCGCCGCAGCAGCTGCTTGACGCCGTCGTAGGTGGCGAGCTTGGCCAGGGTTTCCTGGCCCACATAGCAGCCCTTGTTCAGGCTCACCCGCGCTGCCAGTCCCAGCTCGAAGGGATTGCAGTCCTCGTTGATCTCGCCCGGGGCTGCCGGCCGCCCCTGGCTGAGGCGCCAGCGCTCTGCCTCCACGGGCGTCAGCGGCCGCCGATCGGCCAGCTCGGCCGGCAGGGCGACGCCGTCGGGCAGCACCACGCCGCGCCCCAGCCGCCAGCCAGCCCCGGTTCCGAGGGGCTGCCACTGGGCGGGAGGGCTGGTTTCAGGAGCGTTCTCGCTGCCAGCAGCGAAGACCTCCGCCGCGCCGCCTGGCAGGGCATCAAGGGGTTCGATCCAGAGACCCTCAATCAGCGCTCCCAGCCGCACGTCATCGGCGGGAAACAGCACCCGATCCAGGGCCTGGCGCACAGCCGCCCCATCACCTTCGCCGATCACCAGCCAGGCGCCGCCCTCCACGACCAGCACCTCCGCCAGGGCCCGCAGGCGAGCGGTGGGGCTGATGCAGCAGGTGCCCAGCCACTGGCCCGGCCTGGCCAGCTGCAGATCCTGGCTGGTCTGGCCGTGCAGAAAGCGCAGGCTGTCGGGGCCTTCGAGCTGCAGCAGGCCCACAGGCCGTTGCAGCCGGCTGGCTCCGCCGGGTTGCCAGTCCCAGGCGGAGGGGAGGCCCAGGTCGGCGTCATTGGAAAGGGACGTCATGATTCAGGTCACCGCAGCGCGGTCGTTGCCATGGTCACTCTGCGGGACGCTGCTGGGGTCGCCGGCCCCGGACAGAGCGGCCACCTCCTCCAACAGGAACAGGCTGCGCAGATCCAGCCCGGCGGCGGCCATCGCCTCGGCGCCCCCCTCCTGGCGATCGACGATCGCCACCACCCGCTCCACCACGTAGCCGGCCTCCTGCAGCTGGCGCACCGCCTTGAGCGCCGAACCGCCCGTGGTGACAACGTCTTCCAGCACGGTGATGCGGCTGCCCGGCGCCGGTAAGGGCCCCTCCAGCCAGGCGCCGGTGCCATGGCCCTTGGCCTCCTTGCGCACGATCAGGGCATCGAGCTGGCGACCATCCAAGGCGGCCTGCATCGCCACGGCACTGACCAGGGGGTCGGCGCCGAGCGTGAGGCCCGCCACGGCAACCGCCTGGTCCTCCACCTGCTCCAGCATCAGCCGGCCCAGCAGGGCCAAGCCCGGGCCACTGAGGCTCACCGGCTTGCAGTTGACGTAGTGGTGGCTGCTGCGGCCCGAAGCCAGGGTGAAGCTGCCGTGGCGATAGGCCCGCTCAGCCAGCAGGCCCAGCAAGGTGGGGCGGGCGCTGGCGGAGGCGCTGAAGGGGGTGATCGGCGGGATGGCCATCGGCGGGGGATCGGCTGGTGGGCGAGTCAGACACTCGCTAGTTTGTCCCTATCGTGAAGAGTCCCTGATCGGCCGGAGCAGCTATGGCACGGATCACCCAGGCTGGCGCCGCCGAGCCGCTCAGGGGCAGTGAACTGGGCAGCGGCTGGAGGTCCAGCTGCGCCTATCCGTTGTTCCAGGTTCTGACCATCGCCGCCACCACCACCGCAGCTGCTGCCTTGGTGTCGGCGCTGCCCGCTGCGGCCGGGCCAGTGCTCTGCACCACCAGCCTGGAGGCCCCGATCGTGGGCAGCCGGGATGCCTCCGGGGCGCTCAGCGTGCCCCTGTCGCCGGTGGAGGTGACCCGTTGCGGCATCGTTGAAACGCCGACGCAGCTGCTGGACCGCCGTTCCTACAGCTGGACCGCCCCCTTCGCCCGCGGTGTTGATCTCACCCACCAGGTGACCGATCTGTTCGGCATCGCCATGGGCGGGGGGGATGGCAGCAGAGTCATGGGCTTCGGTTTCGGCGATCAGACCCTGATCTGGGATGGTTCGGCCATCGAGCACACCGCCAAGATGTTGCTGGATGATCAATCCAATCCGATGCCGCTGCGCACGATCGACCTGGTCGGGGTCTACAACTCCAGTCTTGGCGGTTCCGCCATGCCCCAGGCCCCTGAATCCAGCCCCGACAACGGCGCCTATCGCTCCGTCACCTTCAACCGCACCGTGCGCGGCATGTGGTAGGCCTCAGGCCCGCCAGCCAACGCGGGGGTCTAGCAATCTGGTGAATGCAGCGAACTCATAATTCGCCTTAGCCGAGTTCGATCCTCGGGACCCCCATCCCCAAAACCCCAGTCACAGATAGGGTTTCCAGCAAAAACAGGGCAACGACAGAAAGTCCAGCCAGGCACCGTTTAGGCACAGATCGGTCCGTTTTGGGCGAGAGTAGGCACGCTTTTAGGCACGCCTCATGGCCGGCCGGGACCCCTGGCTCACGCGGATCAACAGGGCACTGCGGGACCTGGGCTCCAATGTCAGCCTCGAGGTTTCCCCAACCGGGGCAAGGATGCGGCTGCGGGCCAGCCTGCCGTTGCCCGCTGGCAGTTGGAAGCAGCGCCGGATCAGCACGGTCTTCCCCTACCCGTCCGGCGTGGATCAGGCACGTCAGCTGGCCGAGGAGCTCGGGCGTGACCTGGAACTGCACCGCCGGGGGCTGGAGACCTTCCCCTTCGAACGGTGGGTGCAGGCCACCCAGTTGGTGGGTCCCTCGCCGGAAGGGATCAGCGGTGTCGAAGCCCTGCGGCGCACAGAAGCCTGGTGGACGCAGCAGCGCAAACGGGGACCCAGTGCGGATGTGACCTGGACCACCGCCTATGCGGGCCCGCTGAAGCCCCTGCTGCCACAGCGGGCCGTGACGCTCGACACCCTGCGTGCCCTTGTGGCGAGCAAGTCGGTCGGTAGCTGCAGTCGGCGCAAGGCGGCCCTGGCGGCGACCGCCGTGGCGCAGGCCCTGGAGATGGGCACGGATGCGGTGCAGGAGCTCAGGGGCCTGGGCAAGGGCTACACCCCTCTGAAGGATGCGGCGCCGCGCAACCTGCCTGCCGACGAGGTGATCGTCGCAGTGATCGATGGGCTGCCATCAGGGTGGCAATGGGTTGCCGGGATCTGCGCCACCTACGGCGCCAGGCCCCATGAGGCGCTGCTGATGGCTGCTGTCGAGAGCAATGGGCTGGTGGTGATCCGGGGCGGGAAGACCGGTGCCCGGCAGGGCCTGCCGCTGCCGAAGACCTGGATCGATCGCTGGGATCTCCAAAGCAAGCGGTTGCCGGCGATCAATCTCGATCGAGACCACCGCACGGTCGGTTCCCAGCTGGGGGTAGCGCTGCGCCGTCATGGCGTCCCGTTCCTCCCCTACGACCTGCGCCATGCCTGGGCGGTGCGGGCGATTCACAACCCGCAGATCAGCCCTTCCCTGGCGGCCAAGAGCCTTGGGCACTCGCTGATGGTGCACACGTCCCTCTATCAGCGCTGGTTCGACAGCGCTTCGATGGCGTCACTTGTTGCGCAGATGTGAGGCGAAGCCCTCCACATCCACGTACAGCGTCCTGCGCTTGCCGCTGTCGCCAGTGGTAGCGCTCACGAACTGAGGAGGGATCCGACCGCGGTCGATCGCCATGCGCAGGGCACGGGTGCTCGGAAAATGCAGGGCCTTGGCGGCTTCCGACAGGGGTAGCCAGGGGCTGCTGCTGAGTGTGGGCTTCAGCTCCAGCCTCGCCTGGATCACATTCAGCTGGGCGCAGATGAGATTGAGTTGCTGCCAGATGTCATCCGCAGCTGTCAGAGATGTGCTCATGGCAGTTGGATTCGCGCAGCACCATTTGAGCTCCTGAGATCAGCGATTGAGCGCTGCTGAACCGTGCAGACCGTGCAGATTTCCAGGATTTGCACGGTTTGCACGGTTCCAGGGCATCCAGACAGGCCGCGCAGGAGGTCAAATAAAAAGGCCGCAGCGAAGTTCGCCGCGGCCCTGAGTTCGTGGTGAACTGATTATGGCATCTCCGGCGATTGCTGAGGCTGCTTTCTACTGGGCTGTTCGGCAACAGAGTGGCGCGTCCTGGGGTTCCTCTGATCAGGAGGTTCGCCCATGACCCCCTGCGACTACAGCGCCCTGAGGGAAGCGACCGGTCGTCTGTCCCGGCTGGGGCTCAGCCTGCAGACGGTGATCCCAGTGGCGCTTCCTGCCGAGTCCTATCCGGTGACCAGGCAGAACCGCGCAACTGGTCAGAGGGAGGTTCAGTGTGACAAGGACGGGCAGCCTCTGCCTGCATTTGTCGGCAAGAACCCGAGTTTCTGGCTGGC
>CALPMR020000235.1 GCA_943324725.2 Bordetella parapertussis
GCCAGATCCGGCCAGCGAACAGCTCGGCCGCCAGCACCTCCCAGCTCTGTTGGAGTTGCTGCTGACGCCGTCCAGCTGGTAGCCGGGCCAGGCCGTGCAGGATTTCGGCCTCGTTCATGGCCGTGATCGCCACCGCCTCTGGATCGAGGCCATCGGCCCAGGCCAAAACTCGTGGCTCGGGTGCCGGGCGCATCAGCTCCGAGATCACATTGGTGTCGAGCAGGATCACTGAGAAGCCTCCCTTTGTGACTCTGTCGTCCTCAGTGCTCCAGGTTTGCTTCGCTGTTGAACTGGGCTGGGGTTGGTAGGGAGGAACGCTCAGGCAGCTCCAGCTCCACCCCGCCGAGCTGGGCGAAATGGTCATGGATGCGACTGCCCAGGCCCTTGCCACTAGCGGCGGGCTTCCAGTCTTCGATGGCGGATCGGATGATCGTGCGGGCCTCCTCCTCCATCGAGCGGCCGTGGCGGGCGGCCTGAACGCGTAGCTGCGCCTTGGTGCTCTCGTCGAGGTTGCGGATCGTGAGGGTGGCCATGGACAACGACTGCTTGCGCTGACAGCAATGCTGTCAATGCTAACGCGGCTCGTTAGCCAGCCCGGGCAGCGGGACCAGCATCACGGGCCGCCCCGCGGCGTCCGAGCCGTTAAAGCACTTTCGATCCTCGTCAGGCATGCCACCGCGACGGATCCCTATTGCTCCGTGTTGGTGACGGCCTTCATTCCCTTCATCACGGACTCCACCGCGCCGGCGGGCATCAGGTGGCTGCGATCGAGCACAAGGTCAAGTTGGCTCAATGCGTCCGGGGCCACCGGCGTACGCGTGCCGAGCACGAAGGAGGCGAGTTCCTCACGTGTGATCGCGATGTGGATCGGATCCGCAGCGTCTGCCCTGGTGAGCACGAGCACGCCGTTGCGTAACTCGAGCCGCCGCAGACGCGAATCCCCCTGGACGGCGAGCGTCAACGTCTGGCGTAGCCCCTCGGCTTTGCGCGGATCGACGAGGTAACGCACAAACTCCAGGTTTTCGTCGACGGATGCAGCGACGAGCGCCTGGGCGGTTGGCGTGCCAAGAAACCGACGAATCGCGTCGACGGTCAGCGGTTGACCATGGAGCTTCATCGCGCCTTCAATCTGCAGGCTCTCCGTCAGGAAAAAGCCGCGCGCGTTGGCCGATGAGGTGCGCTGTCCGAGCTGCCGTGATGCCGTTGCCCGGACCTTGCGGGCTTCGGCGTCCGCAGGATCGAGCTGCCGCAACAGCGACGTGAGCTTGAGGCTCCAGCGCCAGTTCGCCAGCCCACCTTTTCTTGCGGCTTCGGCGGCGGCCTTGCGGACCGTGCTGACGCCCCCCATCATCTCGACGGTCCGCCGTGCCTCTTCGGCCTCGGACAGCGGATTGATGTCATACACGTCGCCGCCGAACCAGCCGATTGTGCCGTTGTAGACCTGCCGCACATGGCTTTCCACCTGTCCATAGTTCTCCCAATCCCCACGCAGGTGGCCAGGCATGTACACACGCTCGGCCGCCTGTCGTGCATCCCGACCGTGGGCGATCTGGCGCAGCGTCTGATCGTGGATCAGCTGCACCTGGTCAGCGGCACGCTGTACCGCATCACGCACTACCTTCTCGCCCTTGACGGTGGGTCCGTGGATGTCCAGCAGAATTTCCGCATTTCTTGCCTCTAGCCAGCGCGCATCCTGGATGAAGACCGCCGGATTGCGGTACGGTCCGCCGCGCAGGGTGTACACATTGAAGATGCCACCCGGCACCATGAAATTGGTCACCAGCAACCGCTTGCGGGGGAAGTAGAAGCCGACGCTGTCCGTGGTGTCCGAGCGGTTGGGTGCGACCTGCACCGGCTCACCCGCGACGACGATATCGATCACACGGCCGTTCTCGAACAGCCGCGTGGGTGGCTTGTAACTGGACTGGACCTGCAGTTTCTCGGGGGTGAAGCCGAGCTTGTTCGGAAAGGCATCCGGACCGCTTTGCGGATGGAAGACACCGAACTGCGCAGCCGCCCTGGCCTGGTAGATGCCACTCAGCACGCTGATCCCGGTCGAGGTGCTTCGGTTGCGGTCCAGGTACTCGTGACCCCAGACCTCCGCGCCCTCATCGAGCCACGCACCCGTGCCGTCGCCGTAGTGCCAGTGGGTCAGGAGGATCGCCGCCACCTTGATCTTGCGTCCGAGCACCGCCTCGAGTTTGGCGCGCATCTCGGCGGCCGCTCGCGTGGAATCTCCGGTGTCGATGACGATCCAGCCCTGCGGCGCATCGATCGCGAAGCTGCTCGCAATACCCCAGCCACGCAGCGCGTAGACGCCGTCCGCCACACGCTCGGCACGCTTCGTATCGCCAATGCCCCACTTTTGATTGGCCTGCAGCGCGGCGGGCGTCGTCACGGCGCCGTTCGGTGCCACGACGGTTTCGCTGCGCAGGGACGGGCTGCTCCAGGACGGAGATGCCGCCGCGGTGCCCTGGGCGTGCCCCGAAAAGCAGGGTGCCAGCAGCAGGCCCCCGATCATGGCTAGTTGTAGCGATCGTCCGTTCCGCATCAAGGATCTCAGTTGGTTTGTTGCTCGCCGCGCTAGACAGTCTCCGATAGAGCTCGCTGCGGCTGATCCCGGGCACCTGGGGCAAACGAAGCTGGGGCAGAAGCGACTGCAGCGTCTCCACAACCCGATCGCCCTGGAGCAGCCCGGAGGGGACCTCAGCGAGCAGCTGGCGCCATCAGTCGACCGTGATGTCATCGTCCAGAGGCAACGGCGGCCAAGACTCGCTGGATCGTTTGAAGCCCTGGCAGTAATCAACGTGCGACTGCTGCCCTGCCATGGTCTGACCATCCCCCGACGCCCTGATGCCTCGTCTACCACGCTGTCGTCCGCAGGGATATTCATTTCATATCACGGTGCGCGGCAACAGCCGCCCCTCTTTGTCGAACTGAAAGAGGCCTTTATTGTTACAATGGCACAACTAGTGGCAAGTGTGATGAGGGGAATTGAGGCAGCAGCCTCGTCCACTGCAATCACACAGTTGTGGCTTTCGAGCTGACGGCTTTGCTGGCTTTGATCCGATTCCTTAGCTTACGGCTGTATACGAAGGCGGAGGCTACGCCAAGAGCAGGCAGGGGGCCGGGAGCTGCGGCTGGCGTGGCCTGGGCCCATTTAGTGTTTTCAATGCCTCGATTTACTCCTGAATAAGTTTGAACCACGGACACAAATTCATTTAACGCAAATAAATAATCAAAATCCAATCTTGTAGCGTCATTGCTAGCGCCATATCCAAAAAAGGGACCTAACCTATCGCCCGGCGACTTATCACCCGGCCCCAATTCCTGGGTACCCAAGCCCTTGCCCACGGCGCTCGCGAACTGCGAGGCGAGACTCTCGCTCTCCCACCAAGGCATCACTCCACCTGGCGAGGACGGCAGGGCAAATTTAGCCGTATTTGAATTGTAGCTCCTGTAAATGTGCTCACATCCCAGTCTTGACCACCCACACTCACTCTCACAACCACGCCGCCGGCCTGGACCGAGCCAGCGGCAAGCACACCAACCGCCACTACCGCCCCAAAGGCGGACTTTGCCAGCGATGCCCAGCGGGGATGGAGAGTGGCTGAGATGTACCTCTTGGAGCAGGGTGAAGGCCTCAAGGAAGAAGGAATAGGCATCTAAGTAAAAAGTACAGAAGCGAGGCGATTGTGCAGCACTATGCAAGATCTTAGTACAATCCAAAGGTCTTCACCCCGCTGTGAGCGTCCATCAGTGTTGGTGTGCCGATGCCTGCCTATCTGCACACCCTCCAGGCTTGGAGCACCTGCCAAACTCCTGCAAGTGGAGGTTGTTGAACAAGTAGAGGAAGGTGGCATCGGAGCGCCAGCGATTGAAATCCTGTCCCAGAGCCTAGGTCAGGGCCTCCCGTTGCCGTTTGGAGATAGCATCCAGATCACGGGAGCTGCGACAACCACTGAGGATCCCGGAGCACCGCGAACAGCAGCAGGGACCACTGCGGGAACACACTCCGCGGCGGTAGCGACCGTCCAGAACAGCTTTGATGCAGCTTGTCAGATCACCAGGCGCGGCTTGATCAATTAGGGACTCCTGAAAAAGCGAGCAACAAACCTTCTAGATAGCGGCCAAGGACGAAGAGTTGCAGGAAGCTCACAATCTTGGTTATTCAGCGATCAGAGATTCAGCTGTTTCAATCCGCCAAACGGGCGTAAGTACCATCCAAATTGAGTCGGGCCTCTGCCAAGAGTAGAACCAGGCTGATACACTGCCAAAAAGAGACAGAGAAGGCTCCGAATCTTCTCGGCGCACATCACCAGAGATGCCATGGAGATCGAAGTTTCTGCACCTTTGACCAGCCGAGCCATGTTAAGATTGGGTGCATACTTGCGCTTCCCTGATCCAACGACTCTTTCCAGCTCGTTTCGCTTTCGCTGCTCTGCGCTGAGCGGCTGCTTGTGAGACGCGTTGATCTCGGGATCCATCAGTGGCCTACCTAATTTTTACCAGATAGCCGGATGCTGTTCCTAATTCAGAAGCATCGGTTCTCACCGTTGATATA